>NZ_JAGGPC010000059.1:0-23067 GCF_018614005.1 Streptomyces sp. ISL-99 | reverse complement strand
GGGCCGACCCGGGGCGGGGCTCGCCCGCGGCCCGGGGGGCGCGCGCCGTGCCGCGGGCGCCGCCGGCCAGCTCGTCCGGGGCGGGGACGCGCATGCTCGTGTGGGTGTCGCGGCTGGAGTCCGGGGCCGAGCCGCGCACCAGCGGGACGGCGCCGCGGCGGTGCGGCTCGTCGGCGGTGACGGGCTGCGGCTCGTCGTACGCCGGATACGCCGGGTACTCCGTCTCCTCGTCCTCCGAGCCCGGCTCGTCGACGTCCAGCGGCGGCATTCCGGCGAGGAGCGGGAGCTGGTCGCGCAACCGGGCGGAGAGCTCGGAGGCGCGCAGCCGGGACGCCGGAGCCTTCGCGAGGCACTGCACGAGGAGCTGCCACAGCTCCTCGGGGATGCCCGGCAGAGGAACAACGGTTTCGGTGACATGACGGCGCAGTACGGCGCCGGGGTGGCCGCCGCCGAAGGGTGTGAAGCCCGCGAGCAGCTCGTACAGCACGGTCGCCAGGGCGTAGATGTCGACGGCGGCGCGGGGCGGCAGGCCCTCGACGATCTCGGGGGCGAGGTAGTCCGGCGTACCGATGATCTTCGTCGCGCGGGTGCGGCGCGGGGTGTCGATCAGCTTGGCGACGCCGAAGTCGGTCAGCAGCGCGGGGTGCGCGCCGCCGGGCCCGAGCGGCCCCTCCATGTCGAGCAGGATGTTCTCCGGCTTCACGTCCCGGTGTACGACGCCGGCCGCGTGCGCGGCGGCGAGCCCGTCGGCGACATCTGCGGCAATCGCGACGGCCGCCTCGGGCGCCAGGCGCCGCTCACGGTCGAGCCGCGTCCGCAGGTCCGTACCCCGTACGAGATCCATCACGAGCGCGAGATCGGTGCCGTCCACAACGAGATCGCGGACGCCGACGACGCGGGGGTGGTCGAGTCCGAGCAGCGCGGTGCGCTCCTGGACGAAGCGTCCGACGAGTTCCTGGTCGGACGCGAGGTCCTCACGCAGGAGCTTGATGGCGACAGGCCCCTCGGGCCCCTCGCCGAGCCACACCGTGCCGGCACTGCCCCGTCCAAGGATCTGGTGGGCCGTGTACCGGCTGCCGATTTTCCGTGCCAAGACTGCTCCCTCAGCGGCTGACGGTCGCCCTGAGGCTACGCGGGTGACAGGGCGTCCGGTGCCCGGTATCGCGTCAACGTCGACTTCTAAGGGTGAAATCCACCCCCAGAAGTCGACAAATCAACGAACTCGCCCGCTTACACGCCGCTGGAACCGCCGAGATCGCGCGCGAACTTCGAAATGCTGTCGATCACGTCACCGATCTGGGCGAAGAAGCCCTTCGTCGTGCCGATCCACTCCTGGAGTCCGGAGAACTCCCAGATCAGCCAGGACGCGACGAACAGCAGGACGAGCGTGAACAGGCAGCCCTTCAGACAACCGAGACCCGGGATCCGCATCGGATTGGCACTGCGGCGGCGCGGCTCACGGGGCTCGCGCGGCGGACGCGGGGCCGGCTGGGCGGGCTGCTGCGGCGGCGCGTACCGCTGCTGCGGGGGCGGCGGCTGGGGCTGCTGGTGCTGCGGCGGCGGGGCGTACCGCTGCGGCTGCGGCTGCTGTGGACGCTGTTGCTGCTGCCGCTGCGGGGGCTGCTGCGGCTGGCGCTGGGGGCGGCGGCGCAGCGGGTCCTGGCTCGGGTCGAGGTACTGGACCTGCGTCTGCTCGTTGCGGTCGCGGGCGGCCCGCAGCTGGTTCTGCCAGGGGTGCGGGTCCTCGGGGTTCGTGCCGCCGGGTGCGCCGTCGGGGCGCGGCGGTACGGGCGGCATGACGGCGGTCGGGTCGGCGGCGCCGGGGCCGCCGTACTGTCCGCCGCCACCGGTCGACGGCAGGACGCTGGTCGCGGCGGCCGGGTCGTACGATCCGGCGTTGCTCGGCAGGACCTGCGTCGGGTCGGCGGCTCCGGGCACGCCGGGGACCGGCGCGGGGGCGGGGTCGGGCGCGAGCAGCGCGCCGACACCCATGGCCGCCTCGACCTGGGCGGACGACGAATGCACGCCGACGCCTGCGGCGACGGTGCGCAGGGCGCGGGCGAGGTTCTCGGCGCTGGGCCGCTCGTCCGGTTCCTTGCGCAGACAGCGCTCTATGACCGTCCACAGCGGCTCGGGGACGGTGGTGGGCCGGCGGGGCTCCTCGCTCAGGTGGCGGTGGAGCACCTCCAGCGCCGTGCCCCCGGCGAACGGCGGACGCCCCGTGACCAGCTCGTACAGCAGAATCCCCGCGCCGTAGATGTCGACAGCGGACGTCTGCGGCCGGCCCTCGGCGGACTCGGGGGCGACGTAGGCGGGCGTACCGACGAACTCGTGGGTCCTGGTCAGTCCCGGGGAGTCGGCGAGGCGCGCGATGCCGAAGTCGGTGAGCATCGGATGCATCTGGCCGTCACGCTCATCGAGCAGCACATTCGCCGGCTTGAGGTCGCGGTGGACGACGCCGTCGGCGTGGCTGGCGGCGAGGGCGTCCGCGATCTGCGCGGTGAGCAAAGAGGCGGCGACCGGTGAGAACGGACCGTTCTCCCGCAGATAGCGGTGCAGATCAGGCCCGTCGACAAGATCCATCACCAGCGCGAGCAGATCCCCCTCGACCACAAGGTCCCGGGTCCGCACGATGTTGGGATGCGTGAGCCGCAGCAGAACAGACCGCTCCCGCAGAAAACGCATCACCACATCGGCGTCGTTGGCGAGCTCCTCCTTGAGGACCTTGATCGCGACAGTCTCGCCGGGCTGGCCGGCCACGGCCGCCTCGGCGCCCGCGGTCTCACGCTGGCGGGCTCGCCAGACGGTGCCCGTGGCGCCGCGCCCGAGCGGCTCCTCGAGCAGGTATTTGCTGCCTACCGGCCGCACGTCATGCGCTCCCTGCTGCTCGTGTCCTCGTGGTGGTTCCGACCCACTGTAGTGCCGTCCGCCCGCCTCCCACCGGGGCGCGGCCGGGCCGCGTACCGAGGGTAGACGCGCTCCCCGCATGGATGGTTGCCGAACGCGCGTGCCGCATATGTCGAAGTCTGCACTTTTACGCCCACAGCCGACCATTCAAGATCACTTGAAGGTGGGCGGCGGGCATGTTGTCAGTGGCAGGTGCGAGGATGCCTGCAGCACGGACTGTGGGGTCGGGAGCCCCGCGCACGTGCCGACCTGATCCGGACGACGCGTCCGTGCCGGGTGGGGGGAATCACGGGGCGGCACCCCTGCCGGGCACTTCGCGCAGAAGGGACCGCTGACGCGATGCAGATCCGGCTGACCGTCCTCGCGCCGCGCGCGCTGAGTGCGCGCCCCGCCGAGGGCCCCCAGGGTGCCCCGGCCGGACGCGCGTGCGACGTGCTCGTCACCGCGCCCGCCGGGACCGCGCTGGCCGCGGTCGCCTCCGGCCTGGCCGCGGCCGTCTCCGGTCCCGGGTCGGCCCCGGAGACCACGGGCGCCGTGGTGGTGTACGCGGGCCGGGACCGGCTCGACGCACAGCGCTGCGCGCTCGGCGAGCCCCCACTGATCGACGGAGCGGTGCTGTCCCTCTACGCGCCCTCACCCGAGCCGGACGGCACCTCGGACGCCCCCGCCCAGCTGCACGTGGTGGCGGGACCCGACGCGGGCGGGGTCCACCTCCTCCACGGCGGCCGGATCAGCATCGGCCGCTCAACAGAGGCCGACGTCCCCCTGAACGACCCGGACGTGTCACGGCTGCACTGCACGGTGACGCTGACGAAGGACGGCCGGGTCTCCGTCGCGGACCTGGGCTCCACGAACGGCACCTCCCTGGACGGCGAGGACCTCACCGACCACCCGGTCCCCTTCTCCCCCGGCGCACTGCTGCGCGTGGGCGAGTCGGCCCTACGCCTGCTGCCCCCCGGCGACCAGGCCCTTCCCCTCCCGACAACCCCGGACGGCGAGGGCCACCTACGCCTGACCCGCACACCAGCAACGACACACGCCACCGGCCCGAAACACCGCCCCGAAACACCCCCCGCCGGCCGCAGAGTCTCCACCCACACAGCCACCCCACCCACCACACCTCCAGCAGGGAACGCGGCCACCTACTCCCCCACACCCCCCGCAGGGCATGTGGCCGGGGGTGGCCGCGTGTCGCACACCGAGGTGCCGGGAGGGGACGTGTCGGGGCGCTCCCCGCAGGGTGTCGAACGCAACACGCCCGAACATCCCGAGTACCCGAACGTTCGGCACCCGAGGAGACGCCCCGACGCGGCCCCGACCCCGGAGCCCCCGCAAGACGCGGTACCGACCCCGGAGCCTCCGCGACCAGAAGCGACACCCCCCGCCGCACAGCCAGGCCGACGCGGCGGCATAGGAGCCTGGGCCCGCCGCCTCACCGGCGGCCGCCCCGAGCTCATGGACGAGTACGCCCCCGCCGCAGCCACCCCCCTCGGCCTGCCGCCCACCGTCGCAAACCCCGCCAACCCCACCGCCCCCGCCAACCCCACCCCCCTGCCCGAAGCCTGGCCCGACCCCGCCGCGCTCCTGCTGACCGCGCTCGGCCCCGGCCCCCGCCTGTGGGAGCGCGGCCCCGGCCACCCCGAAGCACTCGTACTGCGTCTGGGCACCGCAGACCGCCCGGCGCCCGACGGAGGACGCCCGCTGCCTGCCGTGCCCGTGACCGTCGCCCTGCGCGAAGTGGGCTCGCTGGGCCTGGCCGGCCCGCGCGCACGCCTGGCCGGGCTGGCCAGGTCGGCCGTCGCGCAGCTCACGGCACTGCATTCCCCCATCGACCTCGAAATCGTGCTGCTCAGCACAGACAGGGCCAGGCCCCTCGAAGACCGCACCGCCGAGTGGTCCTGGCTCGGCTGGTTGCCGCACCTGCGCCCCGCCCACGGCCAGGACTGCCGGCTGCTCCTCGCGTACGACCGCGACCAGGCGACCGCCCGGATCGCCGAGCTGATGCGCCGCACGGACGAGGAACCCCACGCAGCGGACGAAGGCCCGTACACGGTCGTCATCGCCGACGGCGACCCGGGTTCCGCCGCGCTGCGCGAGTCCACCGCCCGGCTGGCCGCGACCGGCGCGTCGTCCGGCATCCACCTCCTGTGCCTGGCCGAGACGCCCGCCGCATCACCGCTTTCGCCGGTCGCGGCGACGTACGAGGCCGCCTGCGCCGCGTCGCCCGCGTTCCGCGAGTGCGGCGCGGCCGCACTGCTCAGCGGCGATGTGGCCACCGCCCTGCGGCTGCTGCGTACAGCGGGAGGCGAACCCGCGGGCCACGGCACGCTCGCAGCGGTGGACGCGGTGTCCGCGGCCTGGGCGGAGCGCTTCGCGCGGGCCCTGGCTCCCCTGCGCGCGGACGGCCACCCACCCGGCACAAACCCCACCACCAACCACACCAGCGCCACCGGCACCGGCACCACCCACACCCCCCGACCAGGCAGAACCACCCCCCTCCCCTCTTCCGCCCGGCTGCTCGACGAACTGGGCCTGGCCAGAGCCACCCCCGCCTCCCTGATGGCCCGCTGGGCGGCGGCCGCCGACGACGGCCAGGCACCCGGCGCCACCCGCGCGTGGGCGGTGCTCGGGGCGGGCCCGCGCGGCCCGCTCTGCGTGGACCTGACCGCGGAGGGCCCGCACCTCCTGATCGAGGGCCCGGCGGGCAGCGGCCGTACCGAGCTGCTGCGCTCCGTAGCGGCGTCCCTCGCGGCCGCGGCCCGCCCCGACCGCCTGGGTCTCGTCCTGGTCGACGGCGCCGGCGGCGAGCGCGGTGACGGCCTGCGCCCCTGCACGGAACTGCCGCACGTCTCCACCCACCTCAGCGCCTCCGACCCCCTCCGCATGAGGGAGTTCGCCCAGGCCCTGGGCGCCGAGCTGAAGCGCCGCCACGAGCTCCTCGGCAGCCTCGGCTTCGCCGAATGGCACACGCGGCGCGAAGTGTCGGGCCGCATGATCGGCCAGCGCCCGCCCAGCGCCGCCGAGCAGAACGGCGACCTGGACTCACCCCCCAGCGGCACCCTGCGCCTGCGCACCACCACGTCCCGGGAGCGCCAGACCAGGGCCGACACCGGCCCCTCGCCGCTCCCCCGCCTCGTCGTGCTGGTCGACGACCTCGACGCGCTGGTCGCACCCGCCCTCGGCAGTACGGGAAGGCCGGCGGCCGGTTCCGTCGTACGGGCCCTGGAGGCGGTGGCGAGGGACGGCGAGCGGCTCGGCGTACACCTGGTGGCGACGTCCGCCAGACCGGACCGTACGGCCGACACGGAGCTGGCGCGCGGCGCGCGCCTACGGGTCGTACTCGACCCACCGCCGTCCGCACCCGCCCCCGACGAGGCCACACCGGGACGCGGCAGGCTGCTGCGTCACGGGACCACGGACCCACACAGGACCGCAGCCCCGCACGGACACGCAGATCCGCAGGGACACGCAACCCCGGACAGCACCGCGACCCCGGACAGCACCGCGATCCCGTTCCAGGCCGGCCGGGTCTCCGGCCGAATCCCCCGCACCGCGACGCTGCGCCCCACCGTCGTGCCCCTGGAGTGGGAGCGGATGGGCGATCCGCCGGCCCGCCGCCCGGTGCGCGAACTGGGCAACGGGCCGACGGACCTCGCGCTGCTGGCCAGCGCCCTGGACCGCGCCGCCCGCACGGTCAACGCCACCCCGCTGCCGCCCCTGGACGCGCCCCCCGAGGCCTGACTCAACGTCACGAGCCCATCACGATCACCCGGTTGACACGGAAGGCACTATTGCCGGGGCCGACCGCCGGGCGTAGGACTGACCCACGGGACAGCTAGACCGGCATCGGCGCCAGCGGTTCTCCGAGGGCTGCGCCGGTCCGTACGCGCACAGGAGAGACGGGGCAGTGATGCGCACAACTCTTCGCACACACAAGGGTCGCAGGGGGCGCCGGGCGCGCAGGGCCGCCCTGGCGGTGATCGCCGCGAGCACGCTCGCCCTCACCGCCTGCGGTGGCGACAAGGACAAGGACCGAGGGAACGAGGGAAGCGGGGCCACCACAGAGCCCTCGTCCTCCGTCACGCTCCCCAAACTGAACGGCGAGGAGGTCCAGGTCGCGGCGGTCTGGACGGGCCCCGAGCAGGAGAACTTCACCAAGGTCCTGGACGAGTTCGAGAAGCGCACGGGCGCGAAGGTCACCTTCGTCCCGGCCCAGGACCCCATCGTGAACTTCCTCGGCACCAAGATCGCAGGGGGCTCACCCCCCGACGTGGCACTGCTGCCCCAGGTCGGCGCGCTCCAGCAGGCCGTCCAGCGCAAGTGGGCGAAGCCCGTCGACGCGGCGACCCAGGCACAGCTGGACAAGAACTACTCGCAGGGCTGGAAGGACATCGGAGCGGTCGACGGCACTCAGTACGGGGTGTACTTCAAGGCCGCCAACAAGTCCCTGATCTGGTACAACACCCAGGCATTCGAGGACGCGGGCGTCGAGGAGCCGAAGACCTGGAAGGACTTCCTGACCACCGCCGAGACGATCTCCGCCTCCGGCGTCCCCCCGGTATCCATCGGCGGCGCGGACGGCTGGACCCTCACCGACTGGTTCGAGAACATCTACCTCTCGCAGGCGGGCCCCGAGAAGTACGACCAGCTGGCCCAGCACGAGATCAAGTGGACGGACCCGTCCGTCAAGAACGCGCTGACCACACTCGCCGAGCTGTTCGGCAAGAAGGAGCTCATCGCGGGCGGCCAGGACGGTGCCCTGCAGACCGAGTTCCCCGCGTCCGTCACGCAGACGTTCGCCGAGGACCCGAAGGCCGCGATGGTCTTCGAGGGCGACTTCGTCTCCGTGAACATCGGGCAGACGAAGGCGAAGATCGGCACGGACGCCAAGGTGTTCCCGTTCCCGGCGGTGGGCAGCGAGTCGCCCGTCGTGACCGGCGGCGACGCCGCCGTGGCGCTCAAGGACTCCAAGGGTGCCAAGGCGCTGCTGACGTTCCTGGCCTCGACCGACGCCGCGAAGATCTGGGCGGGGGCGGGCGGGTTCGTATCGCCGAACAAGTCCCTGGACGTGGCGGCGTATCCGAACGACGTGCAGCGTGACATCGCGAAGGCCCTGATCGCGGCGGGCGACGACTTCCGCTTCGACATGTCGGACCAGGCCCCGCAGTCGTTCGGCGGCACGCCCGGCAAGGGTGAGTGGAAGGCGCTGCAGGACTTCCTGAAGAACCCGAAGGACATCGCGGGGACCCAGCAACGGCTGGAGTCCGACGCGGCCAAGGCGTACAAGAGCTGACGCCGTGACGTCAGCGACCGCGGGGGGCGCCGCGAAGGTCACGCCGCCCCCCGCCGACAAGGGCAAACGCAAGAGCGTGACGGGTACGCGCAAACTGATGGCGGCCGGCTTCCTGCTGCCCGCCCTGGTGCTGCTCGGCGCGCTCGTGGTCTACCCGATCGGGTACTCGGTCTACCGGAGCTTCTTCGACAAGTCGGGCGACAACTTCGCCGGATTCGGCAACTTCGTCGAGATCTTCACCGACGACACCATCCTGACCGCCGTCAAGAACAACGCGATCTGGGTGGTCGTCGCCCCCGCGGTCTCGACGGCCCTGGGCCTGATATTCGCCGTCCTCACCGAACGCATTCGCTGGGGTACGGCGTTCAAGCTGCTGGTCTTCATGCCGATGGCGATCTCGATGCTCGCCGCGGGCATCATCTTCCGGCTGGTGTACGAGCAGAATCCGGAGCGCGGGGTCGCCAACGCCGTCGCGGTGAGCGTCCACGACATGTTCTCCGAATCCGCCGGCTTCCCGAAGGCCCGTCCACTGCCGGTCCATCCGCTGAAGGCGGGCGGCGGTGGCTCCTTCGTCACCAAACAGCCCGTCAGAGCAGGCGAACAGGTCCTGCTGCCGCTGGTCGGCGTGCCGCCCGCCAAGATGCCGGGGGACGCCGAGATCGCCGCGCCCGCCAAGACGGCGCCGGACAAGGTCACGGGCACGGCCTGGCTGGACTTCACGAAGGGCGGCGGCGGCAGGCCCAACGCCATCGACCCCAAGGAGTTCGGCCTCAAGGGCATCAAGGTCGAGGCGGTGAAGGACGGCAAGGTCGTCGACTCGGCGAAAGCCGGCGCCGACGGCACCTTCACCCTCTCCGCCAAGGCGGACGGAGCCGAACTCCGCTTCCCCGCCTCGAACTTCCGCGAGCCCTACAACGGGGTCGACTGGCTCGGTCCGAGCCTGGTGACCCCCGCCATCATCGGCAGCTACGTATGGATGTGGGCGGGCTTCGCGATGGTGCTGATCGCGGCCGGGCTCGCGGGCCTGCCGCGAGAGCTCCTGGAGGCGGCCCGGGTCGACGGCGCCAACGAGTGGCAGGTCTTCCGCCGCGTCACGGTCCCGCTGCTGGCGCCCGTCCTCGCAGTGGTGCTGGTCACTCTGATGATCAACGTACTGAAGATCTTCGACCTGGTGTTCATCATCGCGCCGGGGTCGTCCCAGGACGACGCGAACGTGCTGGCGCTCCAGCTCTACCGCTCGTCGTTCGGTACGGACGCGGACCCGGGCATCGGCAGCGCCATCGCCGTACTGCTCCTGCTGCTGGTCGTCCCGGTGATGCTCTTCAACATCCGACGGATGCGAAAGGAGAGCCGCCGATGACCACCACGGCCCCCACGCCCCCCACGACCACCACCCAGGGCCCCATCAAGGCCAAGCAGTCCCTCCCCGCGCGGATCGCGGCGCGCGCGGGCGGCGGCGCGGTGCGGATCTTCCTCATCCTGGTCGCGCTGTTCTGGCTGATGCCGACGATCGGGCTGCTGTTCTCGTCGCTGCGCAGCCCCACCGACATCGCGGAGACCGGCTGGTGGAAGGTCTTCTCCGCCCCCGCCGGCCTCACCCTCGACAACTACGCCAATCTCCTCGACAACAACACCATCGTCGACTCCCTGCTCAGTACGATCATGATCACCGTCCCGTCGACCGTCCTGGTCGTGGTGATCGGCTCGCTGGCCGGGTACGCCTTCGCGTGGATGGACTTCCCGGGCCGCGACTGGTGGTTCCTGGTGGTCGTCGGCCTGCTGGTGGTTCCGGTGCAGGTCGCCCTCGTCCCGGTCTCGGAACTCTTCGGAAAGATCGGCATCTTCGAGACCACGGCGGGCGTGGTCCTCTTCCACGTCGCCTTCGGCCTGCCCTTCGCCATCTTCCTTCTGCGCAACTTCTTCGCGGAGATCCCCAGGGAACTCCTGGAGGCGGCGCGGCTCGACGGGGCGGGCGAGATCCGGCTGTTCACGCGCGTCGTGATGCCGCTCGGCGGTCCCGCCATCGCCTCGCTCGGCATCTTCCAGTTCCTGTGGGTCTGGAACGACATGCTGGTCGCGCTGATCTTCGCCGACTCGGCCAACCCGCCGATCACGGTGGCGCTCCAGCGCCAGGTACGGCAATTCGGCAACAACATCGACATCCTGGCGCCCGGCGCCTTCATCTCGATGATCATCCCGCTGATCGTCTTCTTCGCGTTCCAGCGGCAGTTCGTGTCCGGCGTGATGGCCGGCGCGGTGAAGTAGGCAGGACAGCGGACGGACCAGAACGCCCACGACGGCGGCCCGCTCTCCCCGACCGGGCCGCCGTCCCATGTCCTGTACCACCCCGTCAGGCCTTGAGCGCGGCGACCGCCGACGCCGCCAGGTCGTCGAGATATCCGGCGGGCAGGGCGGTACGCACGACTACGAGCCGCCAGTACAGCGGCCCCACGATCAGGTCCAGGGCCCGGTCCGCGTCGGCCCCCTCGGGCAGCTCGCCGCGCGCGACCGCGTCCCGTACGACCGCGGCGGCGACGCCCTGCTGTCCGTCGAGGAGAGCCGACTTGATCGCGTCGGCGATCTCGGGGTGACGCGCGGCCTCGACCAGCAGGTCGGGGACGACCTGTGAGGCGACGGGGTGGCGCAGCGCGTGGGCGGCCACTTCGAGAAGGGCTCGTACGTCGCCGTACAGCGAACCGGTCGCCGGTGCGGGCAGGCCCTCGACCGCTACGGCGGAGACGAGGTCGAGGACAAGGGCGAGCTTGGACTTCCAGCGGCGGTAGACGGCCGTCTTGCCGACGCCGGCCCTGCGGGCGATGCCCTCGATCGACATGCGCGCGTACCCGACGGCGGCCAGTTCCTCGAAGACGGCGGTACGGATGGCGTCGGTCACGTCCTCCCTGAGCACGGCGGCTCCGGCGGGGGCGCGGCGGGGTGGCGTGGGCGTGGTCGGTCGCGGGTCGGCGCTCATGCGCGAAGCATAGCGTCACGACGGAACGGTTGCGTTTCGACGTACGCCACCCTACTGTCACCGTAGCGACGATACGGCCCCGTTCCGTCGTGCGCTCAGCCGCCGCCCCCACCGAAAGCCGCCGATGTGACCCTGACCTCGACACCGCCCGCCCGCACCCCGGCGCCCACCGCGCCCACCGCGCCCACCGCGTCCGCCACCGACCTGGCCGCACTGGCCGCCCGCCACGGCCTCACCGCGAGCGGCGCCCGGCCCTCGCTCCCCGCGTACACCCGCCTGCTCTGGGGCCGCCGCCACTTCGTCACCGCGTTCGCCACCGCCCGGCTGACCGCGCAGTACAGCCGGGCCAGGCTGGGGCAGCTCTGGCAGATCATGACTCCGCTGCTCAACGCGGCGGTCTACTACTTCGTCTTCGGCGTCCTGCTCCGCACCAAGGACGACATCGCCGACTTCGTGCCGTTCCTGGTCACCGGCGTCTTCGTCTGGACCTTCACCAGCAGCACCGTCCTGGCGGGCACCCGCGCCCTCACCGGCAACCTGGGACTCGTCCGCGCCCTGCACTTCCCGCGCGCTTCACTCCCGGTCGCGTACGCCGTCCAGCAGCTCCAGCAGTTGCTCTTCTCGATGGCCGCGCTGGCGGTGATCCTCTGCTGCTTCGGGCAGTTCCCCCGGCCGTCCTGGCTGCTGGCACTGCCCGCACTCGCCCTCCAGTCGCTGTTCAACACGGGCCTGGCGCTGATCATGGCGAGGCTGGCGTCCCGGACCCCTGACATCGCCCAGCTGATGCCGTTCGTCCTGCGCACCTGGATGTACGTCTCGGGCGTCATGTGGAGCGTCGGCCACGTCCTGCGGAGCGACAGGGTGCCGCACCTGGTGGCCGTGGTGCTGCAGTGCAATCCGGCCGCCGTCTACATCGATCTGATGCGCTTCGCGCTCATCGACAGCTTCACCGCCGACCAGCTACCCCCGCATGTGTGGCTCCTCGCCACGGGCTGGGCGCTGCTCGCGGGCGTGGGCGGCTTCATCTATTTCTGGCAGGCAGAGGAGACGTACGGCCGTGGCTGAAAAGCAGTACGAACCGACCCCCACCGTCATCGCCGACGACATCCACATCACCTACAAGGTCCAGAGCGGGGGCAGCACCCGCGCAGTGCACGCCGTCAAAGGCGTCACCTTCGTCGCGCACAAGGGCGAGGCCATCGGCCTCATCGGCTCCAACGGGTCCGGGAAGTCCACGCTCCTCAAAGCGGTCGCCGGCCTGCTCCGACCCGCCCGCGGCCACATCTACACCCAGGGACAGCCCTCGCTCCTCGGCGTCAACGCGGCGCTGATGAACGACCTGACCGGCGAGCGCAATGTCGTACTCGGCGGCCTGGCGATGGGCATGACACGCCGGCAGCTCCGCGAGCGCTACCAGCAGATCGTCGACTTCTCCGGCGTCGACGACAAGGGCGACTTCATCACCCTGCCGATGCGTACGTACTCCTCCGGCATGGCGGCCCGCCTCCGCTTCTCGATCGCTGCCGCCAAGAGCCACGACGTACTGATGATCGACGAGGCGCTCGCCACCGGCGACGCCGCCTTCCAGCGCCGCAGCAAGGCCCGCATCGACGAGCTCCGCGCCGAGGCGGGCACCGTCTTCCTGGTCAGCCACAACAACAGAACTGTCACCGAGACGTGCGACCGGGCGCTCTGGCTGGAGGCGGGGACGCTGCGGATGGACGGGCCCGCGAAGGACGTCGTCGCCGCCTACGAGGCACACACAAAGCCGAAGAAATAGCACAGAGGTGGCTAAAGTGCGCGTTGATGACGACCGACCAGATCCCGGCCTCCGACGCGAACACCGCCCCCGGCTCCCGTACGTCCGCGGCAGCCGCGCGCCGTTTCGCCCGCGCACTCGGCGCCGTCTGGCTCACCACCCGCCTGGTCATGCTCGCCCTGCTCGCCCAGCCCCTGGCCGCCTTCGACGTGGGAACGATCAGCGGCGAGGTCCACCACATCTACTACGGCTGGTACGGGCAGCTCGCCCGGGGCGACTTCCCCCTCGACGACGCCATGTGGCAGTACCCGCCCGGCGCGGCCCTCGTGATCCTCGGGCCGGGCGCGCTGCCCGGGCTCACGTACTTCCAGGGCTTCCTCGTCCTCACCCTCGCCGCCGACGCGCTCGTCGCCTGCGCGCTCGCGCGCGCGGGGCGGCGGCCCGGCCGCAGCACGGCCGGTGCGTGGATGTGGGTGTGCGCGCTGCCGCTGCTCCTGCACCTGCCCCTCGTCCGGTACGACGTCCAGGTCACCGCGCTCGCCGCACTCGCCCTGCTCGCCCTGCACGGGCGGCCCCGCGTCGGCGGGGCGCTCGCCGGGCTGGGCGCGATGGTGAAGGTCTGGCCACTCCTCACGCTGCTGGGCGCCCCCCGCGGACGTGCCGGCAAAGACGCCTGGCTGTCCGCCGCCGCCAGTGCGGCCGCGCTGCTCGCCGTCCTCGCGTTCGGCTTCTCGCACACCCTCGGCTTCCTGCGCCAGCAGGGCAGCAGAGGCGTGCAGATCGAGTCGCTGGCCGGAACCGCGCTGTCCCTGGGACGGCTCGCGGGCTGGCCGGGCACGGCCGAATACCGTTACGGTGCCATGGAGTTGACCGGGCCGTACGTCCCGGCCCTCGCCCACGCGTCCCTCCTCCTCACCGCCGCCGCCTTCTGCTGGCTGCTGCTGTGGCGGGTCAGGGCCCGCCGCTGGACACCGGCGACTCCGTTCGACGCCGCGCTGGCCGCCGTACTCCTGTTCACGGTCACCAGCCGGGTGATCAGCCCGCAGTACCTGGTGTGGCTGCTCGGCCTGGCCGCCGTCTGCCTCACCTCACACGCCACCACCCAGCGCCCGGTGGCGGCGCTGCTGCTGCCGGCGGCCGCCGTGAGCGCGCTCGCCTATCCGGTGCTGTACGACGACGTGGTGTCGGGCACGCCGCTGGGGTGCGCGGTCATGGCCGTACGCAACGGCCTGCTCCTCACCGCCGCCGTGCTGTCCTGCCGCAGGCTGTGGACGTCCTCCAGCAGTGAATGAGAAGCGCCCCGCACCGAGTCGTTCCGGTGCGGGGCGCCCCCTTCTCTTCCGTCTACGGATGGATCAGACGCGCGTACGCAGCATCGTCCGCATCGTGCGCATGGCCACCGACAGGTTCGCCAGGTCGAACGCGTCCGACCCCTGGATCTCCTCCAGCGTCGTGCGCGCGCGGCCGAGGATCGCCACGTTCTTCTCCTCCCACGCCTTGAAGCGCTCCTCCGGCGAGGAGGCCCCCTCGCCCACGGACAGCACGTCCTGCGTCAGGCCGGCGTGCACCGCGTACAGGTCCTCGCGGATGGAGGCGCGGGCCATGGACTGCCAGCGGTCGGCCCGCGGCAGTTCGATGATCCGGTCCATCAGCTGGGTGACGGAGAGGCGGTCGGCGAGGTCGTAGTACACCTCGGCGACCTGCATCGGCGTCTTCCCGGAGCGCTCCGCGATGGCGACGATGTCGAGCGTCGGGAAGGCGGACGAGAACCCGGCCACCCGCAGCGCCAGCTCCTCCGGAACGCCCGCGTCCGTCAGCTCGTCGAGGATGCCCTGGTACCACTCCAGGTCCGCCCCGCGCAGCAGCTTGGGCAGCTCGTCCCAGACCCGCGCCACACCCGCGCTGAAGAACTCGATGGTCTCGGCGAGCTCCAGCGGCTGCGGGCGGTTGCCCAGCAGCCAGCGCGTGCCGCGCTCGACGAGGCGGCGCGAGTGCAGACGGATCCGGGTCTGGACGTCGGCCGCGACCTTGTTGTCGAGCGCCTCGACGGCGTCCCAGCCCTCGCTCAGGCCGAAGATCGCGCGGGCCGCGAACTGCGCCCGTACGATCTCCTCGATCGACGCGCCGGTCTCCTCCCGCAGACGGTGCAGGAAGGTCGAGCCACCGGTGTTCACGGTGTCGTTGACCAGCACCGTCGTGATGATCTCGCGACGCAGCGCGTGCGCGTCGATCTGCTCGCCGAACTTCTCGCGCAGCGCCTTCGGGAAGTACGCGTGCAGCAGGCTCCGCAGGTGCGGGTCGTCCGGCAGGCCGGTGTGGATCAGCTCGTCCGCCACCGTGATCTTGGTGTACGCCATGAGGACGGCGAGCTCCGGCTGGCTCAGGCCGCGGCCCGCGCTCAGCAGTTCGCGGATCTGCCGGTCGTTGGGCAGGAACTCCAGCGGGCGGTTCAGGTGCCCGTCGCGCTCCAGCCGGCGCATGAAGCGCTGGTGGGCGTGGAGGAGGGAGGGCGCCTGGGTGACGGCGTTGGCCAGCGCGGTGTTCTGCGCGTAGTTGTTGCGCAGGACGAGCGAGCCGACCTCGTCGGTCATCGTGGCGAGCAGCTTGTTGCGCTGCTTGACGGTCATGTCGCCGTCCGCGACGAGCCCGTTCAGCAGGATCTTGATGTTCACCTCGTGGTCGGAGGTGTCCACGCCCGCGCTGTTGTCGATGGCGTCGGTGTTGATCCGGCCGCCCTCGCCACCCGCGCCGCGGCGGGCGAACTCGATGCGGCCGAGCTGGGTCGCGCCCAGGTTGCCGCCCTCGCCGACGACCTTGACCCGCAGGTCCTCGCCGTTGACGCGGATGGCGTCGTTCGCCTTGTCACCGACGTCGGCGTTGGACTCCGCCGAGGACTTGACGTACGTACCGATGCCGCCGTTCCACAGCAGGTCGACGGGCGCCTTGAGGATCGCCTTCATCAGATCGGCCGGGGTCATCTTGGTGATGCCCCGCTCGATGCCGAGCGCCTCGCGGATGTGCGAGTTGATCGGGATCGCCTTGGCGCTGCGCGGGTGAATGCCGCCGCCGGGCGACAGCAGGTCCATGTTGTAGTCGGCCCACGAGGAGCGCGGCAGCTCGAAGAGACGGCGGCGCTCGGCGTACGACGTTGCCGCGTCCGGCGTCGGGTCGATGAAGATGTGCCGGTGGTCGAAGGCCGCGACGAGCCGGATGTGCTCGCTCAGCAGCATGCCGTTGCCGAACACGTCACCCGACATGTCACCGACGCCGACGACCGTGAAGTCCTCGTTCTGCGTGTCGTGGCCGAGCTCGCGGAAGTGCCGCTTGACGGACTCCCAGGCACCGCGGGCGGTGATGCCCATGCCCTTGTGGTCGTAACCGACCGAGCCACCCGACGCGAAGGCGTCACCGAGCCAGAAGTTGTAGGCGACGGCGATCTCGTTGGCGATGTCGGAGAAGGTCGCGGTGCCCTTGTCGGCGGCGACGACGAGGTACGTGTCGTCCTCGTCGTGGCGCACGACGTCTCTCGGCGGCACGACCTCGCCCGCGACCATGTTGTCGGTGATGTCGAGCAGCGCCGAGATGAAGGTCTTGTACGAGGCGATGCCCTCGGCCATCCACGCGTCACGGTCGACGGACGGATCCGGCAGGTTCTTGGCGACGAACCCGCCCTTGGCACCGACCGGCACGATGACCGTGTTCTTGACCATCTGCGCCTTGACCAGGCCCAGCACCTCGGTCCGGAAGTCTTCCCTCCGGTCCGACCAGCGCAGACCACCGCGCGCGACCTTGCCGAAGCGCAGGTGAACGCCCTCGACGCGCGGCGAGTACACCCAGATCTCGTACGCCGGGCGGGGCGCGGGGAGGTCCGGAATCGCCTGCGGGTCGAACTTCATCGACACGTAACTGTGCGGCTCACCGGTCGCGGTCTTCTGGAAGAAGCTGGTGCGCAGCGTCGCCTTGATGACGGTCAGGAAGGACCGCAGGATCCGGTCCTCGTCGAGGGACGCGACCTGGTCGAGCGCGCCGTCGAGCTCTTCGAGCAGCCCGTCGGTCAGCTCGGTGCCCGCGATCTGGCGCTCCGGCGACATCCGCGCCTCGAAGAGCGAGATCAGCAGCCGGGTGGTGTGGACGTTGTTGCGGAGGGTGTCCTCCATGTAGTCCTGGCTGAAGGTCGAACCGGCCTGGCGCAGGTACTTCGCGTACGCGCGCAGCACCATCGCCTGCCGCCAGTCCAGGCCGGCGCTCAGGACGAGGGCGTTGAAGCCGTCGTTCTCGGCCTGCCCGGTCCACACGGCCGAGAACGCCTCCTGGAAACGCTCCCGCGCGTCGTCGGCCAGGTAGCCGTCGTTGCCGTTCGACTTGGGCATGCGCAGGCCGAAGTCGTAGATCCACGCGTGCGTACGGTCGGCGCAGCGCAGCTCGTACGGACGCTCGTCGACGACCTCGACGCCGAGGCGCTGGAGCACGGGCAGGACGGCGGACAGGGAGACCTGCTCGCCGATCCGGTAGATCTTGAAGCGGCGCTCGTTGGGTCCGGCGCCCACCGGCTCGTACAGGGAGAGCGAGAAGCTGTTGCGGCCGTGCGTCAGCTGTTCGAGGTGGACGAGGTCGGCGACGGCGGAGCGCGGCGAGTGGTCGGCCTTGTAGCCCTCGGGGAAGGCGTGACCGTACCGGCGCAGCAGCTCGGCGGCGCGCTCCTCGCCCAGCTCGGCGTTCATCGCGTCGGAGAAGCCGTCGGCCCAGGAGCGGGCCGCGTCGACCAGGCGGGCTTCGATGCGCTCGGTGTCGGCGTCGGTGAGCGTCGGCAGCTCGGTGCCGGCCGGGACACGGACGACAAAGTGCAGGCGGGAGAGGATCGACTCGGTGTTCCAGGCGGTGAAGTCGACGCTGGTGCCGCCGAGCTCCTCCTTGAGGATGTCGATGAGCCGCAGCCGCACACCGGTCGTGTAGCGGTCGCGCGGCAGGTAGATCAGCGCGGAGTAGTAGCGCCCGTACTCGTCCTGTCGCAGGTAGAGCCGCAGCCGGCGCCGCTCCTGGAGGTAGAGCACGCTCGTCACGATGGACGTCAGCTGGTCGACGGGCGTCTGGAACAGCTCGTCGCGCGGGTACGTCTCCAGGATCTGGAGCAGGTCGCGGCCGTCGTGGCTGTTGGGCGAGAAGCCCGCGCTGTCGAGGACCTCGGCGACCTTGCGGCGGACGACGGGGACACGGCGTACGGACTCGGTGTACGCGGCGGAGGAGAACAGCCCGAGGAAGCGCCGCTCGCCGACGACATTCCCGTCCGCGTCGAACTTCTTCACGCCGACGTAGTCGAGGTAGCTGGGCCGGTGCACGGTCGAGCGGCTGTTGGCCTTCGTCAGTACGAGCAGCTTGTGCTCGCGGGCCTTGGCCCGGACGTCGGCGGGCAGCCGGCTGAACGACGGGCTCACCGGGTGGTCCTCGTCGCCGCTGTGGTGCGGGTCGGAGCGCAGGATGCCGAGGCCGGTGCCGGGGACGGCGGACAGCGCGTCGTCCTGGGTCAGCTCGTACTCGCGGTAGCCGAGGAAGGTGAAGTGGTCGGCGGCCAGCCAGCGCAGCAGCTCGCGGGCCTCCTCGACCTCCTGGTCACGCAGGTCGTCGGCGGTGGGCTCGCTCGGCAGTTCCTCGGCGATGCGCAGCGCCGAGTCGCGCATCTTCTCCCAGTCCTCGACGGCCTCGCGGACATCGTTCAGGACGCGCAGCAGGTCGGTGGTGATCTGCTTCAGATCCGACCGGTCGGTCTCGCGGTCGATCTCGACGTGGATCCAGGACTCGACGCACGCGTCGTGCGGCAGCTTCTCTTCCTTGCGCACGCCGTCGCCGGGGAGGACCTCGATCAGCTTGCCGGTGACGTCGCGGCGCACGGTGACCTGCGGGTGGATCACGACGTGGATGCCGCGGTTCTGCCGGGACAGCTCGTTGGTGACGGAGTCGACCAGGAAGGGCATGTCGTCGGTGACCACCTCGACGACGGAGTGGCTGCAGGTCCAGCCGTTCTCCTCGACGGTCGGGGTGTGCACCCGGACGTTGGCGGTGCCCTGCGGGCGGTTCTCCGCCAGCCGGTAGTGCGAGAGCGCCGCGCCGAACACATCGACCGGGTCGCGGTCGGCGAGGTCTTCGGGGGCCGTGTGCAGGTAGTAGCGCTGGAGGTACGCGAGGAGCGTCTCCCTGTCGGGAGTGCCTTCACTCGTGGACCCAGTCGAAGGTTGCCCCCCGGCCGGGCTGTTCTCAGCTACCCGGGCCGCCCGTACGAGCAGCTCGGCCTTGGCTTCGTCCAGCTTGGTCTGCATGTCCTCTGGCTCCTGTCGCGCGCCGTTGCGTGACGTAGGTGAAGAAAGGTGACACAACGCCACGACGCGGGTATCCGGTCGGTGTCGACGTTATGCCGCGGTGAGAGATACCCGTGACGTTATTGGCCATCTTTGATGGCCGGTCGGGGTTTCGGAGACCAGCGAGCGCCGCCCGGGCGCGGTGGCACTCCGGGCGCATACCGGGGGCTTCACTGCCCCCGAGGGCTATCGCGCTGATCACGGCACCAGGCTATCCCGCCGCACGGGGGCCCCGTCATGTCCGGTCGGTGTACAAAACCAGCCCGGAAGTTTGACACTCTGGACAGCGACGACCGGCGCCCGAAGCCTCCTGACGGACCCGGCGGGGCGCCTTGGCAAACGCCGCCGCCGGGTGCACGTTGAACCGGACGGCACGGCACAGCCCGCCCGAGGGGAGCACACAGCCATGGCACCCAAGATCCTCATCGGCACCTCTCCTCGACGCGTCTCTCGCAATGCTCGGCGCCAGGGCGCCTCACAGGCTTCGAGGCCGCTGCGGCGGCCTCCGACCGCCGATCCGGCCCGGCGCCATGGCAAGCGCCGACCGCCGACCGCCGACGCACGCTGACCGAGACGGCACAGACCGAGGGGAGCACACAGTCATGGCACCCAAGATCCTCATTGTCACCGGCGACGCAGCAGAATCGCTGGAAGTCCTCTACCCGTACCAACGCCTGCGCGAGGAGGGGTACGAAGTCCATATCGCCGCCCCGGCCCGCAAGAAGCTCCAGTTCGTGGTCCACGACTTCGAACCCGGCTTCGACACGTACACCGAGAAGCCCGGCTACACCTGGCCCGCCGACCTGGCGTTCTCCGAAGTCGAGCCGAGCCAGTACGCCGCCCTGGTGATCCCGGGCGGCCGAGCACCCGAGTACCTGCGCAACGACCTGGAGCTCCGCAAGATCCTCAAGGCCTTCTTCGACTCGGACAAGCCGGTGGCCCAGATCTGCCACGGCCCGCTCCTGACAGCCGCGGTGGACGGCCTGGCCGGCCGCAGGGTCACGGCCTATCCGGCCCTGGAACTCGACATGCAGGCCGCAGGCGCGACCTTCCAGGACGCCGAAACGGTCGTCGACGGCACCCTGGTCTCGGCCCGCGCCTGGCCGGACCACTCAGCCTGGATGCGCGAGTTCCTCAAGATCCTGCGCACGAAAAACCCAGCAACGTAACCAACATCACAGCCACGGCCTCCCCGAACAGCCCCCGGCCATCGCGCACGACTCCCCCACCCCTCCCCGGCGCCCACTGCGGCCCCGCCATTCCCAGCCCCCACCTGCGGCCCTGCCGGCCAATCCCAGCCCCCGCAGCTGGGGCCCGTCAGGCGTTCCCGGCCCATTGGGCCGCGGTTCCGCCAGCCCCTTCCCAGTCCCCGCAGCTGCTGCTCCCCCGGGCAATTTCAACCCCTCCGGCGCTTGAGGAGCGGGGTCTGGGGCGGAGCCCCTCACGCGGCGGAGCCGCAAAATGTCACTGCGGGAAGGGGCGGGTAGGGGAAAGCGCCGCAGGCCCAGCACCACAGAGCGGCGGGGAAGGGCGGCGGGGTCAGGGCGCGGCGGCTCAGGCGCACGGCGTCACCCCACCCACCGCTCCGCCAGCTCCACCGCCTCCGCAAGCGTGTCCACCACCGGCACACCGGCCGGCTCCAGGCTGGCCCTACTGTGCGAGCCCCCCGTATAGAGCACCGCCCGCGCCCCCACATGCGCCGCCGCCACCGCATCGTCGACCGCGTCGCCGATCACGACCACCCGCTCCGGCGTGACGCCGCCGAGCGCCGCGACATGGCGCGCCATGTGCGCGGCCTTGCTGCCGCCGGAAGGCCCGGTCCGCCCGTCGACCCGCACGAAGTGCCGTTCGATTCCGTACTGCCGCACCACCGGCAGCAGCTGCTCATGCCCGTACATGCTCAGCAGGGACTGGCTGCGCCCCGCGGACTGCCACTCCACGAGCAGCTCCTCCACCCCGTGGGCAAGCGCGCACACCACCCGCAGCTCGGTGTAGTGCCGGTGGAAGGCCTCGTCCATGACCAGCCACTCCGCGTCCGTCGGCAGCCGCCCCATCAGCCGCTCGTAGAAGCGGGGGATGGGCACGCAGTACAGCTCCCGGTACCGCGCGAGCGTGATCGGCTCGATCCCGATCTCCGCGAACGCCGCGTTCGTCGCCCCGATGACCGCGCTGATGTCGTCGAGCAGCGTGCCGTTCCAGTCCCAGACGAGATGCGTCGTCGTGTGCTTCCCCATTCCAAGAAGGTACCCACCGGGTACGACAACGCAGACACCGCAGACGCCGCAGACGCCGCAGACGCCGCAGATGCCCGGAATCAGCCGGTCAGATCAGATTGGGAATCTCCTGCACCCCGAACCACAGCAGCTCGTGGTCCTCCGCCCCGTCCACCGTGAACTGCGCGTCGTCGTCCCCGTGGTCCGCCGCCCCCAGCGCCGCGGCAGCCGCCGCCACATCCGCCTCCGCGTCGTCCGCGTCGACATGCACCGCCGCCGCCTTCTTCAGCGGCACCGCGGCGGCGATCCGCACCTCGCCGATCCCCGCCGAGTCCAGTCCCCGGTCGGGGTCGGCGACAGCGTCCCCGTCCGGTACGTCGACGGCCACGACGACCCGGCGCCGGGCGGCATCGGGGTCCCCCGCCAGCAGCCGCAGCGAAGCCGCCGCGGCGCGGTTGAGGGCGGCGTACTCGAGCTCCTCGATGTCGTCCGAGACGTACCACTCGCGCAGGCCCGGCGTCACGGCGTAGGCCGTCAGCGGGCCGGGCCCCAGCTGTCCCGCCTTGTGCGCCTCAGCGAGACCGGGAAGGGTCAGGGGGACGTAGACGCGCATGAGCAGGCCGCTTTCGTAGTCGGGAGACGGCCTCAAGGATACGTACGGAGTCCCCTTTCGGGGTGGTGGTCCACGGCCCCCGCGCCGTCCACCCGTCGGCCCGCCCGTCGGCCGGCCACCGCCCCAGGGCTGCCTCCCGTCACCCGGATAGGTGATTCCGACGGCCGGCGCCCCGCGCGGCGACCGCCCCTTGCCGCCGCCGTCCGCCCCCCGTAGAAGATCACCAACAGAAGTTACTGCCCGGTATTACGGCCGGGCCGGCAGAGCGGGGCACTGAAATGAGCAAGGACAGCACCCGGCCGCAAGGACGCCGCGACCAGCGCAGGCCGGGCGCCCCCGCCAGGCCGGCCGCGACAACCCCCACCCGCACGCCCACCCCCACACGCGCACCCGCAACCACACCCACCGCACTGCGCCGCCACCACCACCGCCCCACCCCCCAAGAACAGTTCGCCGAGCGCCTGCTGGCGGTACTCAGCGGCCGGCGCCCCGTCCACTGGATGCTCGGCCACACCATCGGCGAGGCATACGAGCAGCTCGTCCAGCTGGCGCCCCGGACCCCACTGCGCACCCGCGGCACGCTCCCCGTCGTACGGACCTGCGGCGGCTTCCACCCGCGCCCGGGCGTGGTCGAGGCCTTCGCGAGCATCGCGGCGGGCGAGCAGGTACGGGCGATGGCGTTCCGCCTGGAGCAGGGCCGCGACCTGCGCTGGCGATGCGCCGCCGTCGAGCTGGGCGGCACCCCGGCGGCGGCGTGCGCCCCGGCATAGCCACTCCCCGCAGAACGCGGCCGGGGCCGGACACCACATCGGGACGCTGTTGGTTTATTCCGGCTCTCGCGTGACGTCGGCTCCCAAGACCTGGTTGTGGTCTTGAGAGCCGACGTTGTCGTTTGGGGAGGGTGTCGATGTCGATGCAGCCGCAGGAGCCGGGGGAGAGCCCGGTGGAGACGGTGCGGGTG
>NZ_JAGGPC010000005.1:0-181352 GCF_018614005.1 Streptomyces sp. ISL-99 | reverse complement strand
AACGCCTGGCTCACCGACACACCAAGAGCCCGCACCCGCACCAGCCCCCTGACAGCACTCCGCCCCGCCGCATAACGACGGGGCGAAGCAACCAGGCCCGAATTCACCAACAGCATCCCGAGATGGACGCCGGCCCCTGCATGACAGGCGGTCTGCCGCGACGGCTGTGCCGCTACCGGCTGCCGGTGAAGCGTGCGAACACCACCACGTTGTCCGAGTAGTAGCGCGTCGAGCGGTCGTACTGACCGCCACAGGTGATCAGGCGCAGGCCCGCGTGGTCGATGTTCTTGTAGACCTCGACGGTGGGGAACCGGTTCTTGGGGTACTGGGCGGTGCGGTCGACGGTGAACTGCGCGGTCTTGCCGTCGGCGCGGTCGACCTCGATCCTGTCACCGGCCTTGAGCGAGGAAAGACGGTGGAACACCGAGGGTTCGCCGTTCCAGCTGACGTGCCCCGCGATGACGGCCGGTCCCTGGGCTCCGGGAGGCGGACCTGGTGTGTACCACCCCGCCTTGGCCGGATCGACGGGCGTCTCCATGGCTCCGTCCTTCTGCTGCCCCAGCTCCTCAAGGGCCGATGACACGCCGAGGGACGGGATGGAGATCCGCCGGGGAGGCGACTTCGGCAGGGCCGCGGCGACCTGCTGCCCGTTCCCCGCGCCTTTCTCCGCGTCCTGGGCGGGCTGGTCGTCCCGCGCCTGGGTGTCGCCCTGTACGGGTTGCCGGTTCGCGGGCGCCGACTGCGGTGGGGGCTCCTCGCCCGGCCCCGAGCACCCGGCGACGAGCAGGAGCGCCGCGATCGCGGTCACGGCGGAGGTGGCGGCGGTACGGGTGCGACGCGGCGCGGCCCCGGTCTCGTACCCGCCGTGGCTGATCACGCGCCACTTCCGTCGGCCGGCTTCGTGGTCGTGGCCGGCCGCCGCCTGCGGCCCAGGCCGAGTGCGGCCGCCACCGCCAGGAAGGCGACGCCGCCCGCGGCGACCAGCGCCCCGGAGACCTCGGTGCCCGGGGCGGGGCCGCTGCCGGTCTCGACTCCCCCCACGGGGACGGAACCGACCGCCGCGCCTTGCACCAGGCCGCAGACGGCCGGGGCGGTGGCTTCCTGCGGGAGCTTGGGGTCCAGGTCGCTCTTGCCTACGCCGAAGTCGTACTGCTTGTTGCCGTTCGGGTCGATGCCGTGCTGCACGACGTGCAGGTCCTTGATGTGGTCGGCCACGTCCTGGGAGACCGTGATCGTACGCTCGTAGGAGAGCTTGCCCTGCGCGTCCGCGACCGGCATGCGGTCGACGG
The DNA here is from genome assembly GCF_018614005.1 of Streptomyces sp. ISL-99. Taxonomy (NCBI): domain Bacteria; kingdom Bacillati; phylum Actinomycetota; class Actinomycetes; order Kitasatosporales; family Streptomycetaceae; genus Streptomyces; species Streptomyces sp. ISL-99. The sequence goes on along the minus strand of NZ_JAGGPC010000005.1, from coordinate 180,063 downwards.
CGAGGCCGCTGGCGGCGGAGGTGTCGCCCCCGGTGGTGAGCGAGATGTTGATCTCACCGTAGATGGGCAGGCCTTCGCTGGTGGTGACGATCCCGTCGCCGTCGTTGTCCGCGCTCGCGTCGGGGCAGTGGAAGTCGTGGCCGTCGGTGGAACCGTGGATGTGCTGTGCGTGTGGCTGGCCGGGCACGAGTCCTTCGGACTCGATCTCCACGGTGAGCCGTGTGCCGTCCAGGCTGAGCATCGCCGTACCGCTTCCACCGGAGTTGTTCAGCGCGTCCAGGTCGATCTGGTACGCGGTCCCTTCGGCGGCGGCCGGGGAAGAGGTGACTGCCGCGAGAGCGAGGGCGGCGGGCAGAGCGACAAGTGTGACGAGTCGAGTTGTGGTGCGCTGGGCTATCACGATCGTTCGGTTCCTTTCCGGTGGCCGCCCTCCGGGGGCGGCCACGGTCTTGTCCGTGCCGTTCCGTGTCGTGTCCGGCTCTGGTGGTGCGCGCCTCAGGCTTTGACGGCGGGACCGGCAAAGCGCGGCGTTCACCTCTGCGGGTTGCCGCCCGCTCCCACCGGTGCCTGCATCTGCTGGGCGGGGTGCGAAGAGAGGGAGGCGACCGGAGCGGTCTCGCTCAGGTGCCCGACGTGCGGACGGGCTCTGTCAGCGGGGGGAGTTCCGGCGATGGCGGCGGTCGCCGGACCTGGCGGGGGCGCCGCGCTCTTGCGCTCGTCCGGCGCGTTCGCCACCGAGGACCAGGTACGGAGCCGGTGGCTGGCGGCCTCGTCGAGAGTCACGGGCGCCCCCCGCTGCTCGGCCAGCCGACTGGCCTCCCGGCCGAGCGCGGCCACGTCGTCCCAGCGCAGGGTCAGCACCACGGAGAGCTCGGCGCCGCCGCCCGGAAGCCCTTGCATCACTGAATCAATGCGATCGGTCATGTCCGCTCCTGTCGTTGGCACAGAGACGTATCGGCGCACCTGGCTCGGGCGCAGGCAGCCGGTAGTACGCAACGTGTGGGCGGCATGTTCAGCGAGTGTTCAGATCTCTCCGGCCGGAACAGCCGCTGTCGCAGGCGTCCTTGGTGGCTCTCGGCCGGGCATCCGCGTAGACGGGCAGATCGCTGACCAGCGCATCGCGGCCCCGTGCGGCCGTCCGGGACGGCGGAGCCGAACGGGGCGCGGAAACAGGTTGTTCGGGGCAGGCCGAGCCGGGCCCCCTGGCTCACGTGGAACGCCGTGAAGAGCGTTCCGCCCGGCCTACCGCCTCCGGTGCTTCACGGAATTCACCGGCAGGAACGTCGTAATCCTCCGCGGCCGGCCTCACCCACGTGTGGCCAACTCCGGGGCGGAGTCGTCGTTTTGGTTACACGCCTGCCGTGCTCGGCGCAGCGGCCGGCTGTTGCGTCGCTTGCTGTCCGTCCTTGACGACCCGGTAATAGACGGACTTCTGCTGCTTGGTTCGTTCGCTCTGGTTCTTGGCGACCGATGCCTCCAGGGCATTGCGCACCACGGTGACGCTCAGCGTGCGTTCGGGGTGTGCCTGTGCGAGCTCTTGGGTTACTTCGGCTGCCGAACGCGGTTCGTCGTGCTTGGCGAGGACGGCGACGACGAGTTCCCGCAAGGGGGGTGTGGCCTTGTTCGCCTTTGCTCCGGTGTCCGGCTGTGCGGTCTTCCTGGAGCGCTTGTCGTTGTCCGAAGTCGCCTTGGCGCGGCGCGCCCTGGGAACAACCGTTTTTGCGGCCGGGCCCGCCTTGGCCGTCCTGGTCGCCCGGGTCTTCTTCGCGGGCGTAGTGCCGAGGGCCGCCCGCATGCTCACCAGCAGCTCATGGTCTTTCTCCAGTGCTTCGAGCTGTGCCTGCAGGGCGGCCACCTCTGACCTGACGCGTTCTTGTTCTTTGGTGTTGTGCTCCAGATCCGCGTCGACCTGGTTCGCGTATTGCGACTGCAGCGTGGGGTTGTTGCTTTCCGGCATGACAGCTCTCTTTCCTCGCACCACTGTTGGGGGCGGATGTTACTCACATTTCTCGCACGTGCAGAACCACGCGTGTGTGGCGATTCGACAGCACCGCTCTGCTCGCTGTCGAGTAAGGCGCCCAATTTCACGCGGAGTAGCGTTCGTGCCCTGTGGTCCGCTGTCAGTGGGTGAGGGACCCCGTTCGTGCGTTCGCATGTTTGAAAACGCGCTGCGCGCCTACGCGCTTACGAGGAAACCATCGAGCGACAACCTTGGAGGTACCTCATGGGCATCATCGCCTGGATCCTCATCGGACTTCTCGCCGGCCTCATCGCCAAGGCACTGCTGCCCGGCAAGGACCCGGGAGGCATCATCGTCACCATGCTCATCGGAGTCGCCGGCGGACTGCTGGGCGGCTGGCTCGGCAAGGTGATCTTCGGCGTCGACTCCATCGACGGCTTCTTCGACCTGTCGACGTGGATCGCCGCCATCGTCGGGTCGCTCATCCTGCTGGTGCTCTACCGCCTGGTGACAGGGGGCCGAAGCCGGTCGCACGCCTGATCCCCGGCCCCCTCACTACAGCCGCCCGGTAGCTACCGCGCCTCGTCCTCGTCCGTCGGCTCGACGTGCATCGCGGCTTCCTCAGCCGATGCCGCACCGCCGTCGATGCCGACATCCCGTCCCAGTACGCCGATGTTGCGCCGCGGCGCCTCCTCGGGCACGGGGGCGATGCGGCCCGCACGGGTATCGGCGGCCTGCTCCTCCAGGGGTTCCCCCTCGCCCCCGGGCAGGTCGCCGACCCCGTCGCCCTCCGGCGGCCGTACGTCGGGCGTTTCCTGGGCCAGGCGCTGATCGAGGGACTCCCCTTCGCGCTGCTCCTCGCCCGTAGTGCCGTACTTCGTCACTCCCAGGGCACGTTCGGGCGGGGAGTACCCCTCGTCCAGCATCTCGTCCAAGTCGCGTTCGCCGACCGCGTTCTCCAGGTCGAGGTCGTCGGTCGGCCTGTTCTGTACGTCGGAGTGTTCGGGCTGGTAGACGTCGTCGCCCCGTGCCGCTTCCTCAGACATCCGCTGGTTCCTTTCCGCGTGGGGGTGTCCTGCTCCGTGCTCGCGCATGTGTGTACCCGGCCGGACACACACCACACCGCATTCACGGCATTTCTCGCATTTCTCACGACGAGCCCGGCAGCGGTTGCTCCGTCCAGATCGTCTTTCCGTGGCGTGTGTACCGGCTGCCCCACCGCTCGGTGAGCTGCGCGATCAGGAACAGGCCGCGTCCGCCTTCCTCCGTGGCGCGTGCGCGTCGCATCCTGGGCTGCGTACTGCTGGGATCGGACACCTCGCAGATGAGGGTCGCCGTACGGATGAGCTTGAGCTCGACGGGGCCGCCGCCCGCGTAGCGGATGGCGTTGGTGACCAGCTCGCTCGCCACCAGTTCCGTGGTGAAGGCGAGTTCGTCCAGGCCCCAGCGGGACAGTTGCCCCACCACCAGCGCACGGGCGTCGGCCACCACGGCCGGGTCCGGCTCCAGGACCCACGTCACGCTGTCGTCCGGGGAAATCCCCCGGGTACGGGCGAGCAGCAGCGTCACGTCGTCCGACAGCGGGCTCGGGGCCAGATCCGCCACCATCTCCCGGCCGACGTCCCGCAGCGGACGGTCGAGGGCGTTCGCGGCCATCAGCCGGTCTCTGAGCGCCGCCATTCCTTCGTCCAGATCGGCCCGCGGCCGCTCGACCAGGCCGTCGGTGTAGAGCGCCAGTACGCTGCCCGGTTCGACCGCCATCTCCACGGGCTCGAAGGGCAGGCCGCCGACTCCCAGGGGCGGTCCGGGGCTGACGTCGACGTAACGGACGGTCCTGTCCGGAGCCAGCAGGGCGGGCGGGGGGTGCCCGGCGCTGGCCATGGCGCACTGCCGCGACACCGGGTCGTACGTCACGTACAGACACGTGGCACCGAACGAGTCGTAGGCGCTCTGTGGTGCGGAGGTCTGGGTGCCGTTCTCGAAGGTGCTGTTCTCCACCGTGAGTTGCGAGACGAGGTCGTCGAGGTGGGTGAGCAACTCGTCGGGTTCGAGATCGAGGTCGGCCAGCGTGCGCACGGCGGTGCGCAGTCGCCCCATCATCGCCGTGGCCTGGAGACCGTGGCCGACCACGTCCCCGACCACGAGGGCGACCCGCGCGGAGGACAGCGGGATGACATCGAACCAGTCCCCGCTCACTCCGCCGGCCGTGTCCGCCGGGAAGTAGACGCTGGCGCTCTGCACCGCGGCCGTCTCGGTCGTCGTCGGCGGCAGCAGGCTGCGTTGCAGGCTCACGGAGGCGTGCCGTTCGCGCGCGTACCGGCGTGCGTTGTCCACGACCAGCGCCGCGCGGGAGGCGATCTCCTCCAGCAGGGCCAGGTCGTCGGCGCCGAAGGGCGGGCGGTCGCCCGTGCGCCACACCGTGACCCGTCCCAGGAGCCTGCCCCTGGCGCGCAGCAGCGCGCTCATGCCCGAGCGGACGCCGGACCCGGGCCCCGGACCGGGAACGTCCTCGTCGGGCGACCGGTGCCCGGCCGGTCGCGGCCATACGCTGCCCCGCGGGGCGTCATCGCCGACGTCCACCCGCATGGAGCCACCGACCGGCAGCTGACCGGCGTCCGCCGGGCCCGCCGCGGCCGCCCGGCGCAGTACGTGATGCCGCTGCTCACCGGGTCCGGGCTCCTCGTGGGAGAACACGGCCTCGGCGATGTCGACGGCGGCCAGGTCGGCGAGAACGGGAACCAGTACGTCCGCCAGGTCCTGCGTGGTTTCCGCGACGGACAGCGAGTTGCCCAGCACGGCGGTGACGCGGTGCAGCAGGTCGAGGCGCTCGCGGGCGCCTCGCTGCTCGGTGACATCGGTGAAGAGGGCGGTGACGCCCATGACGCGTCCGTCTGCCTCCTGCAGGCGGAACGCGGACAGCGCCATGATCCGCCCCGTCCCCGGGTCGACCCGGGTGCGTACGAGGGCGTCCATCGCCACCAGGGGCGTCCCGGTCGTGAGCACTTTCCGCAGCTGCTCGTCGATCACGCGCGCGTCCTCGGCCCAGAGGAACTCCCCGAGGCGCAGGCCGCCCAGGTCGGCGGGCAGGCCGGTGTACGGAAGGAGCTGGGTGTTCGTACGTACGAGTCGCAGTTCTCGGTCGAACACGGCGAAGCCGACGCGTTGCTGGAGGAACAGCTCCTGCATGAACGCGTGATCCTGACGCCACCTCGTCATCAGTGCCCGAGGCGCCACCAGAAGGAAGAAACGCGCCGAGCGCCGGTCCGGCAGTCCGCGGTCCAGCGGAAGGACACGGAAGATGAGGTCCGATTCCCCTCCGCCGCCCTCGCGCACCACGGCGCGGCCTTCCCACACCGGGCGGTCCCGCTGCGCCATGACCTCCGGCCATCGGCCGGGGTCGGTGAGCAGGTCCCGGATGCGTCGGCCGCACAGCTCGTCGGCCCGCCACTTCAGGAGGGCCTCGGCCGCCGGGGTGCAGCCGAGTACCGTCCCGGCGGCGTCCACGAGCAGCCCGGCCGCGTTGCCTACGTCGAGGGGATCGTCGTTGCTGCGAGCAATGCGCACACGCACCCCCGAGATCGGCTTCTCACCGGCCTCGATCCGGCCGGACGATCGGCACCATTGATCCTTCGGTTGATCCTTCGGTGTCCTTCGTTCTCTTGATCAGGCTATCCATCACCCCCGCTGTCCGCTGCCCGGAGGGCGGAAGACCGGCCAATGGCCGATCTTCCCGAAGGCGTCGGCGCGCGGGGGTGGCGGGGCTGTGTGACCCTGGCCGCGAGAGCGGCCGTGCCGACCGAGGAGACGGATATGAATCAGCTCGGAGACAAGCCGGAAGAGGTCCGCAAGCAGCTGGAGGAAGAGAAGCGGCAGGCCCGGAAGCAGGAACGCGAGTCCGCCGACCGGGCCTCCTCCGAGCCCGGGAAGCAGTCCGGGGAACCGGACGACCCGACGTACTCCGACGAGCGGGACCGGGGCTGAGCGCGCTGTTCACGCCGGTCGCGGATGTGGCCACAAATGCGAGACTTGGACCTATGGACTGGGCTTCATGGACGACGCTCGGGGTACTGACAGGCCGCGGCGGGGTGCTCACCGAAGAGGTGGGTGTTCTGACCGGGGACCTCACGGTCCACACCACGTGGGCCGATGGTGAGGCGAGAATCGCTGTGCAGTACAGCGGATCGTCGGACTGGTTCACCATGTCGGGCAGCCCCGTGCCCTCCTCTTCGGAGGCTGACAGCCGGAATCTGCACGACGCCGTGGTAGCAGCGATACGTGCGGGTGGCGCCGCCACTGTCCCCTCTCCGCCACACAGTCCCTCGCCACAGTGACACCGCCGCTCCCCCGCCCGTAGAGGCCGGCCGTAAAGGCTCTGCTCCTTGCTCGGCATGCTGATCCACTCACCCGCGGACGGCCCACCACAGCAAGGAGAACGGCCATGCGCGCGAGTGATCTCGCGGAAACCTACCCCTACATATCGGTCGACGCCGACGCGGTGGAAGCGGCCCGGCTGCTCGCCCGGCACCAGCTGCCCGCGCTGCTCGTGGTCGACTCCGACCAGCGGCCGTATGCCATCGTGCCGGGCTCCCAGCTCATCAAGCAGCTGGTGCCCGGCTACCTGATGGAAGAACCGCTGCTCGTCTCCGTGATCGACGACCGGCACCTCGGTGAAGTCATGGAGAAGGTCAACGGGCTGACGGTCGCCGAGTGGCTGCCGCCGCGCACCTACGCACCGCCGGTGGTCGGCCCCGACGCCGGCCTGCTGCAAGTGGCGGCCCTCATGGCCCGTACGCGCAGTCCGCTGGTCGCCGTGATCGAGCGCTACGGCGACGAGGTGCGGCTGCTCGGCGCCATCACGGCCGCCTGCCTGATGACCCATCTCGTCGGAGGATCGTGAGCGGCTGCCGGCCGAGCACCGGCTTCCGAGGTATCTGTGCTCGACGGGCGTGACAGCCCGTAGCGGCAGCTCCACGGGCGGTTGCGGCGGTCGCCGGAGGGCTGAGCGGTCGGTTTCCCGATCCGATGTGTGAGACGCGCCTGGCGAGGAAGGCGATCGGGACGAGCCGACCAAGGAGAGCCAGTGAGCGATCGCAAGAACATATTCATACTCGGCCTGGACGAGGCCAACCTGCCGACTCTGCGAGCGGTGCCCGACGCGCAGGAGTACGAGTACCACCCCCTGCTCACCATCGAGGAGCTCCAGCACGGCGAGGTGTCGGTGGCCGAGCTGTTCGACAAGGCGCGGGGGGTGCTCGACTCCTTCGAGGGCAGCATCGACGCGATCGTCGGCTACTGGGACTTCCCCGTGAGTACGCTCGTACCGATGCTGAGCGAGCGCTACGGCACGCGGAGCACCGGCCTGGAATCCGTCGTCAAGTGCGAGCACAAGTACTGGAGCCGGCTGGAGCAGCAGAAGGTCATCGACGAGCATCCGCGTTTCGGCCGGGTCGATCTGGAAGCCGATGATCCGCAGCCGCCCGAGGGCGTGCGCTTTCCCATGTGGCTCAAGCCCGCCCTGTCGTACTCGTCGGAACTCGCCTTCGGCGTCAAGGACCAGCAGGAGTTCCGCGAGGCGGTCGAGGCGATCCGCAAGGGTGTCGCCCGGGTGGGCCGGCCGTTCGAGTACATCCTCGACCGGCTCGACCTGCCCGAGGAGATGGCCGGTGTCGGAGGTCAGGTCTGTCTCGCCGAGGAGGCACTGTCGGGTATCCAGGTCGCGGTGGAGGGTTACGTCCACAACGGCGAAGTCACCGTCTACGGCGTCCTGGACTCGATCAACTACCCCGACTCCTCCAGCTTCCTGCGTCACCAGTACCCCTCGGCCCTGCCCGAGCCGGTGGTACGCCGGCTGCACGACGTCTCCGAACGGGTGATGCGGCAGATCGGCATGGACGCGGCGACCTTCAGCATCGAGTACTTCTACGATCCGCACACCGACGCCATCAATCTCCTGGAGATCAACCCCAGGCACTCGCAGTCGCACGCGGAGCTGTTCCAGTACGTCGACGGGGTCCCGAACCACCACTGCATGCTCAGCCTGGCGCTGGGCAGGGATCCGGCCCTCCCGCACCGGGCCGGCCCCTATGCGGTGGCCGCCAAGTGGTACTACCGGTGGTTCGCCGACGGTGCGGCGCGCCAGGTGCCCACGCCCGAGGACATCGAGCGGATCGAGCGGGAGATCCCGGGCGTACGGGTCGACGTGGTGCCCGAGGAGGGGCAGCGCCTGTCGGAGACTCCGCACCAGGACAGCTACAGCTACGAACTGGCCCACATCTTCACAGGCGGGAACAGCGAAAAGGACCTGCGGGCGAAGTACGACCGCTGTGTGGCGGCCCTGGGTCTCGCCTTCGACGAGACCGAACCGGGCGGACGCGACCAGAAGAACGTCTGAGGACCCGAGGAAAGGAGCGGCCCCGCCGTATGCGTTTCGTGAGCAATCTGCCGCACGCGACGAAGGAAGAAGAACACGTCGTCGTTCCCATGTCCGACGGCACGCGCCTGTCCGCCCGTATCTGGCGTCCGGTCTCCTCCGACGACGAGCCCGTGCCGGCGGTGCTGGAGTACATCCCGTACCGCAAGCGCGACCTGACCGCGGTGCGCGACTCGATCCACCACCCTTACATCGCAGGTCACGGCTATGCGTGTGTACGGGTGGACCTGCGCGGCACGGGCGACTCCGAGGGCGTACTGGCCGACGAGTACCTGGAGCGGGAGCAGGCCGACGCCGAAGAAGTCCTCGCCTGGCTGGCCGAGCAGCCCTGGTGCGACGGGAACACCGGCATGATGGGCATCTCCTGGGGTGCCTTCGCCGCCCTCCAGACGGCGGCCCGGCAGCCGCCGAGCCTGCGCGCCGTCGTCATCGCGTCCTTCACGGACGACCGGTACGCCGACGACATGCACTACATGGGCGGCGCGATGCTCTCGGACAACCTCGCGGAGGCGGGGACGATGTTCGCGTACGCGACGTGTCCGCCGGACCCCACCGTGGTCGGTGACCGCTGGCGCGACATGTGGCACGAACGGATGGAACACACCCGCCCGTGGGTCCTGGAGTGGCTGCGCCACCAGCGCCGCGACGACTACTGGCGGCACGCCTCGGTGTGCGAGGACTACGCGGCCGTACGCTGCCCCGTCCTCGCGTCCAGCGGGTGGGCCGACGGCTACTCCAACGCCGTGACACGGCTGCTGGGGAACCTCGACGTACCGCGCAAGGGGCTGATCGGGCCCTGGTCCCACAAGTTCCCGCATCTGGGTGAGCCCGGCCCCGCCATCGGCTACCTCCAGGAGGTCGTGCGCTGGTGGGACCACTGGCTGAAGGGTGTCGACAACGGTGTGATGGACGGCCCGATGCTCCAGACGTGGATGCAGGACAGTGTGCCGCCCTCGACGTCGTACGAGGAGCGGCCCGGCCGCTGGGTCGGGGAGCCCCACTGGCCCTCGCCGCACATCGAACCCGTCGCGCATCCGCTGCTGCGGCACCGCATTGTCACGCCGGGAGAGTCGACGTTCGGGGAGGGGGACGGCAGCGACGGCAGCAGCGACGGTGACGCGATGACCGTCCAGTCGCCCCTGTCCGTCGGCCAGTTCGCGGGCAAGTGGGCCTCGTACAACGCCCCGCCGGATCTGCCGTACGACCAGCGTGAGGAGGACGGCGGCTCCCTGGTGTTCGACACCGGGCCGCTGGACGAGCCGGTCGAGATCCTCGGTTCACCGACCGTCGAACTCGACCTGTCCGTCAGCGAACCGGTGGCCACCGTCGCCGCCCGGCTCTCCGACGTCGCACCCGACGGGCGTGCCACGCGCGTCACGTACGGCGTGCTCAACCTGACGCACCGCGACGGTACGGGCGAGCCCGAACCGCTGGAGCCCGGACGGCGTTATCGCGCCACCGTCCAGCTCAACGGTGTGGCGCAGGTCTTCCCGCGCGGCCACCGCATCCGGCTCTCCCTGTCCACGTCGTACTGGCCCCTCGCCTGGCCGCCGCCCAGGCCCGTGCTGCTGAGCGTTCACCAGCGGTCCAGCACACTGACGCTGCCGGTGCGTCCGGCGGAGGAACCGGACGAGCTGCCCCAGCGCCCCTTCGGCGAGCCCGAGGGCGCACCGCCGATCACGACCACCCGGCTGTCCGCTCCCGAACAGCGCTGGGAGGTCAAGCGCGATCTGATCGGGTACGACTGGGCGCTGGAGATCGTGAAGGACCGGGGCACCGTGCGCATCGACGACATCGGGCTCGATGTCGGCTGCCGCGCGTACGAGCGCTACACCGCCACCGCTGACGACTTCACCTCCGTCGGCGGCGAAGCCGCCTGGACCATGCGATTCCGGCGGGACGACTGGGACGTACGGGTGGAGACCCGTACCGAACTGCGGTGCAGCGAGACGGAGTTCTTCGTCGACGCGACCCTCGACGGTTACGAAGGGGAGCGGCGGGTCTTCTCCCGTACCTGGAACGAGACGCTGCCGCGGGACTGGCTGTAAACAGTCCCCCCTCACCGGCCCCACGCCCCCCGACTTCCTGTACCTGAGGAGGAGCCAGGAGGAGGGCGGGGCGTGGGAGACCGGCGCGTACGAACGTGGTGTCCACGACCTGAGGTTCCCTGCCGGGCCCCGCCCCGTCATTCCCACTCCACTGTCAGCGTGGCCGACGCGCCCGATTTCACGAAGACGTACGCCGTGGTGGCGGGCGCGGATGCCAGGCGCAGGCGCACCTGGGTCGTCCCTGTGGAGTTCACCGTCGTGAAGTCGGCCGATGTCTGCGCGCCGGACGTGAACCGGCCGATTTCCGCCACGTCGGACGCCGACGCGGCAGCGCTCCAGTCGTCGGTGCCGGTGGCGCATCCCGCGCCGAAGCAGCCCGACCTGACGTCCAGGACCATACGGTTTCCGGCCGCCCAGGGGTCACCGCTGCCGCTGGCGTACGCCACAGTCACGTAGGCGCGCTTCACGGTCGCCCCGTCGGGGACGGACGACGTGTCGAAGGAGAGCAGCGCGCGGTTGTGCTGCCCGTCCGAACCCCTGCCCACCGCCACTCCGTACGTTCCCTCCAGCGTTCCGACGGCCGGTCCGGCGCCGGTCGACGACGCCTTCACGTACCCGTCGTCCGCTGCCCTGCTCGGCAGGACCACCGTTTTGGGGTCACCTCCGGGGGGTGGTGTTCCGCTGTCGCCGAGTCCCCAGAACTGTCCGATGCGGTACGCCGCGCACAGATTGACGTCGAGTATGTACGCGCCGGCGGTGCCGCACTGCTCGGCTCCGGTACCGGGGTCGACCGGCTGGCCGTGGCCCATGCCGGTGATCGAGTACGTCTCCACGACCGGCCGTCCGGCGCTGTCGCGGTACACGGCGTGCGGGTAGCCCGCAATGGTGTCCGTGGTGTCGGCCGCGGTGTCCGTGCCGTGGACGTCGGTCCACTGCTCGACGGTCTCCCTCATGTTGGCGGGCACGACGGTCGTGTCGTTCGTGCCGTGCCAGACGGAAACCGTCGGCCACGGGCCCGCGTAACCCGGATAGGCGGCGCGGACCTTGTCGCCCCAGGCCGAGGGCGAGAGGTTGGTTCCGGGGCTCATGCAGGTGAAGGCGGCCGCGACGGACGTCGCGCAGGCGTACGGCAGGCCGGCCACCGGCGCTCCGGAAGTGAAGACGTCGGGGTACGCGGCCAGCATGACGTTGGTCATGGCCGCGCCGGCGGACAGCCCGGTGGCGTGGACGCGGGCGGGGTCGCTGCCCAGGTCGGACTTCATCCGGTCCGTCATCTGCTTGACCGACAAGGCCTCGCCGGAACCGCGCTTGATGTCCGCCGGCTCGAACCAGTTGAAGCACGCGTTGGGGTTGTTGCCCGACTGCTGCTGCGGCAGCAGAAGCGCGAAGCCCCAGCGGTCGGCCATGGCCGTCCAGCCGGTCTCGGCGTCGAAGGCTGCGGCCGACTGCGTGCAGCCGTGCATCGCCACCACGAGGGGGCGACCGGCCGGCAGGCCGTCCGGAACGTACCGGAACATCCGCAGATTGCCGGGGTTCGTGCCGAAGTCCGTGACCTCGGTGAGCGAGGCGGCCCGCGCGGCGGGCGCGAAAGCGGTCCAGTGGGTGCCGAGCAGCGTGGCGAGCAGTGCCAGCAGTACGGCGACGGCGGGCAGTCTCTTCTTCGCATGAGGCGGGCTCTTCTGCGTACGGGGCGGGGCTGTGCGCATGGCGGCTCCTTCGAGGGTCTTACCGTCCGGTCCGGGGAGTCGGACTGTAGAGCCGCCGGCAGGCCGTGCAGGACGGGGCGGCGCCACCGTCACCGGCCACGCCGGGTGTGGTGCGCGCACGTTGTCGTTGCCGCGAGTCATGGCCGCAAGCGATGCTTTCCGGTCGAAGCGGCTTAGGTGAGGCCTGAACCAATTCGGCTGAGGAGCAGGTCAGAGCGTTGTTTCGCGTTGTACCACTCCACCCTGTCCACATGATGGACACCTCCCCAGGTGACATGCACACCACCCCCGAGCTGCCCGAACGACCATTCGGTCACCCGTTCCGATCGTGTACGGCCGGAATGAGCTGATCAGTGTGCACTCACTGTCCGCATCAGCAACACTCCTCACCGCAACACCTTCGCAACTCATCCGCAATCAGAGGAGATTCACTCATGCGTCCCATCCGGAACAAGCTCGGCGCCGTCGGCGCGGCCACCGTCCTCGCGCTGACCGGCGCCGCCGCCGCGAGCCCCGCGCACGCGCAGCCGACCGGGACGACCAGCCTGTACGCTCCGTCCGCCCTGGTACTCACCGTGGGCAGCGGCGAGGAAGCCGGTCCGGTGACCGTCGAGCGCGCCGTGACGCTGAGCTGCGAGCCCAGGCCCGGCGGAACCCACCCGTCACCCGCGGCCGCCTGCAGTGAACTGCGGGCAGCGGGTGGCGAGTTCTCGGGTCTGATCGACACCTCGCCCCGGCGGATCTGTACGCGCGAGTGGGACCCGGTCGTGATCACCGCCCACGGCGTGTGGCAGGGCAAGCAGGTCTCCTGGTCCGCCACCTTCGGCAACACGTGCCTGATGGAGGGCGGCCTGGCCGAGAGCGCGCTGTTCGCCTTCTGACCGTCCGCTCCCCCGGACGAGACGCCCCGGCTGGTCGGGGGAAACCAGCCGGGGCGGCAAAGACAAGAACGCGAAGGACCGCCGCCTCCCGGTGAGGGGCTCCGGTCAGGCCGCGGAGCGGCGGCCCAGCAACGCGCCTCCGGCGATCCTGGCGGGCCTGCACAAGGTCTGGCCGTGGGCGGCGAAGAGTTCGTCCCGTGAGGAGAAACGTCCGAGGTCGCGCCGTACCACTGCCGACAGGTCGAACGACGAGCAGCCGTCCGCTCCGCAGGTCGAGCCGTCCCAGTCCACTGCGGTGGAGGCCAGAGCCTCGAAGAGCGTCTGAGACCCGGTGTTCGTGAAGCCGGCCGGGTTCGCCTCGCCGAGGGAGCCGAGGGGCGCGTACAGCTCGGAGACGCCCACCCACTCCTGTCCGAGCCGGAACTCCGGCCATGCCAGGACCACGGTGTCGGGCACCAGGCGGCGCAGCCGGGGAAAGCGCGGATACCAGAACGACCCGTCGACCAGAAGGCCCCGTACGCGGGTGGGGATTCCTGCCGCGCGGGCGACCGCTTCCAGAACCGCGAGGCGCTGACTGCACGACCCGCGGCGCCGGGCCAGCGTCCGGGAGGCGGACTGCGCGTCGTCGACGGCGTAGACCGCGTGAACCCGGTCGCTGATCAGGCGGTGCGCGGCCAGCAGCAGCGGGCGTTCGCCGGTCCCGGAGGCGGCGCACCGGGCATCTGCCAGCAGCTCCTGGACGCGCTCGTGGCGCCAGTCGAGTATCGCGGTCGGGACCGCGGATCCGGGGGCCTCGCCGGCGCGGGCGGACGCGGGTCGCCGGTGTCGCCACCACGGAGTCAGCACGATGCTCGTCATGGCCGGATGGTACGACCCGCCCGTCACCGGCTCGGACACCGGCTCCGGTCCTGCGTCCGCGACTCCTTTGTCCTCCCCGCGGAAGAAGTTGGGAAAGCGGATGCGAAAGGGGTTACGCGAGGGGACCAGGCCCGCTAACTTCCTTGAAACGAACCGGACATGCATGCGGATCCGGTGACCTTCCGGCGCGACGGCGCGCGCCTGGCTCCCTCCCGGCAGGACTCACCTCCTGGTCCACCGGGCACCCCACCCCCCTCTGGGAGACTTCTGTGCGCAAAAAACCGTTCAGACCCCGTCTCTTCCCGGCGTTCCTGCTCACCGCGTTACTCACCGCCGGTTCCCTGACGCCCGCAGGATCCGCCTCCGCCGCACTCCGGGACGCGGACCGCGGGACAGCGAAGGCGGCCGCGGCCGAGGAGTTCCAGCAGGTCACCCTGGCCAAGGGCGTCGGGGAGACCGGCGAGCCCATGACGATGGCGGTACTCCCCGACCGCTCGGTGCTGCACACCTCGCGCGACGGCACGCTGCGGCTCACGGACGCGGCGGGCACGACAAAGGTCGCGGGCAAGCTCGACGTCTACAGCCATGACGAGGAAGGGCTCCAAGGCGTCGGTGTGGATCCCGGCTTCTCCTCCAACCGCCTCGTCTACCTCTACTACGCCCCGAAGCTGAGCACCCCCGGCGGCGACGCGCCGGGCGACGGCACCGCCGCCGACTTCGCCCCCTTCGACGGCGTGAACCGGCTCTCCCGCTTCTCTCTCGCCGCCGACGGGACCCTGGACGTCGCCGGCGAGAAGAAGATCCTCGACGTACCGGCTTCGCGCGGTATCTGCTGCCATGTGGGCGGTGACATCGACTTCGACGCGCAGGGCAACCTGTACCTCACCACCGGCGACGACTCGAACCCCTTCGCCTCCGACGGCTACACCCCGATCGACGAACGCCCGTCCCGCAACCCCGCGTACGACGCCCAGCGGTCCTCGGGCAACACCAATGACCTGCGCGGCAAGGTGCTGCGCATCAAGGTGAACGCGGACGGCTCGTACTCCACCCCCTCGGGCAACCTCTTCGCGCCCGGCACCGCGAAGACCCGCCCCGAGATCTACGCCATGGGCTTTCGCAACCCGTTCCGGATGAGCGTCGACAAGGCCACCGGCACCGTCTACCTCGGCGACTACGGGCCCGACGCGGGGACGGCGAACGCGAGCCGGGGGCCCGCCGGTCAGGTCGAGTTCAACCGCATCACCAAGGCCGGCAACTACGGCTGGCCGTACTGCACCGGCAAGAACGACGCGTACACCGACTACAACTTCGCCACCGGCACCTCAGGCGCGAAGTTCGACTGCGCCGCCCCCAAGAACACCTCGCCCCGTAACACCGGCCTCACCGACCTGCCCCCGGCCCAGCCCGCCTGGATTCCGTACGACGGCGGCTCGGTACCCGAGTTCGGCAGCGGCTCCGAGTCCCCCATGGGCGGACCGGTCTACCGTTACGACGCAGCCTCGACGTCGGACGTGAAGTTCCCGCAGAGCTACGACGGGAACTTCTTCGCCGGGGAGTTCGGCCGCAAGTGGATCAAGCGGATAGCGCAGGGCACCGACGGAACCGTCCAGTCCATCAACGCCTTTCCCTGGAGCGGCACCCAGGTGATGGACATGGCCTTCGGCCCCGACGGAGCCCTGTACGTCCTGGACTACGGCACCGGTTATTTCAACGGTGACGCGAACTCCGCGCTGTACCGCATCGAGCACATCACCAACGGCCACTCCCCCGTCGCCCAGGCCAAGGCCGACCGCACCTCCGGCAAGGCGCCGCTCGGGGTGGCGTTCTCCTCGGCGGGCAGTTCCGACCCGGACGGCGACCCGCTCGGCTACGCGTGGAAGTTCGGCGACGGAGGCACGTCGACCGCCGCTAACCCGTCACACACGTACATGGCCAACGGCCAGTACACCGCCGAGCTCACCGTCTCCGACGGCACCGGCAAGAGCGCCACCGCGTCGGTGCGGATCACCGTCGGCAACACCGCGCCGACCGTGAAGCTGGAGCTTCCGGTGGACGGGCGGATCATCGACCCGGGCGCCGCCGTGCCGTACAAGGTGACCGTCACCGACCCCGAGGACACCTCCGTCGACTGCTCCAAGGTGAAGATCACCTTCATCGTCGGGCACGACAGCCACGGGCACCCGCAGACCTCCGCGACCGGCTGCTCCGGCACCGTACAGACCATCGCGGACGGCGAGCACGACCCGAACGCGAACATCTTCGGCGTCTGGGACGCGGAGTACACCGACAAGGGAGCGAACGGCCAGCCCGCCCTGACCACCCACGCCCAGCACATCAGCCAGCCCAGCCGGCGGCAGGGCGAGCACTACGGCGACTCGTCGGGCGTCCAGGTCGTCAGCCACACACCGGCCCACGGCGGCAGGACGGTCGGCCACATCGACAACGGCGACTGGATCTCCTTCAAGCCGTACGCCCTCGACGACGCGACCCGGTTCACCGCGCGGGTGGCGTCCGGCGGAGTCGGCGGCACGATCGAGGTACGGGCCGGCTCCGCCACCGGCACGGTGCTGGGCACGGCGACCGTGCCCCTGACGGGCGGCTGGGAAGCGTACCGGGATGTCAGCACCGCGCTGACGAACCGGCCCGCCGGTACGAGCACGCTGTACCTCGTCTTCAAGGGCGGCTTCGGCGCGCTCTTCGACGTCGACGACTTCCGGTTCACCACCTCGGGCGCCACTACCCGCACGGGTGAGGTGAAGGGTGTGAACGGCAAGTGCCTGGACGTCGCGGGCGGGTCGCCGGCCGACGGCACGCAGACCCAGCTGTGGACCTGCAACGGCAGCGCCGCGCAGCGGTGGACACTGCCCGGCGACGGGACGCTGCGGGCGATGGACAAGTGCCTGGACATCAGCGGCGGCGGGAGCGCCGACGGTACGAAGATCCAGCTGTGGACGTGCAACGGCACCGGCGCGCAGCAGTGGGCGTCCCAGGCCGACGGGACCGTACGCAACCCGCAGTCGGGGAAGTGCCTCGACGCCGAGGGCGGCACCTGGAACGACGGCACGCGCACACACCTGTGGACCTGCCACACCGGCCCCAACCAGAAGTGGACCCTGCCGTAGCAGGAGAGGAGGCGTAACCGATATGCGTACTACCCTCACCAAGGCCGGCTGTTTGCTCGCGGGAGCGTTGCTGTGCGTGGCCGCCGTGCCCGCCGTGGCCACCGGCACCCAGGCACCGGACGCACCCGCTCGCACCGCGGCCCCGGCCGCGGCCGATCCGGCGTACAAGATCCTCGCGTTCTCCAAGACGGCGGGATTCCGCCACGGTTCCATCGACGACGGTCTCGCCGCTCTGCGCGAGCTCGGCGGCGCGAACAACTTCACCGTGGACGCCACCGAGAACTCCGCGGCGTTCACCACCGCCAACCTCGCCCAGTACAAGGCCGTCGTCTTCCTCTCGACGACCGGGGACGTGCTGAACGGCACGCAGCAGACGGCGTTCGAGCAGTACATCAAGGCGGGGGGCGGCTACGCCGGGATCCACGCGGCTGCCGACACCGAGTACGACTGGCCGTTCTACGCCGGACTCGCCGGAGCCCTGTTCCACTCCCATCCGCACAACCAGACGGCGACGGTCAAGGTGGAGGACCGGGCGCACGACGCCACCGCCCATCTCGGCGCCGCCTGGCAGCGCTTCGACGAGTGGTACAACTACCGCACCAACCCGCGTACGACGGCCCGCGTCCTGGCCTCGCTCGACGAGTCCAGCTACTCGGGCGGCAACATGTCCGGCGACCACCCGATCTCCTGGTGCAAGGGGTACGAGGGCGGCCGGGCCTTCTATACGGGTGGCGGTCACACCGACGAGTCGTTCACCGAACCGGCCTTCCGCAGGCACCTGCTCGGCGGTATCCGCTGGGCGGCCGGTATGACGGAGGCCGACTGCCGTCCGGAGACCGGGTACACGCCGTTGTTCGACGGTACGGGCACGACCGGCTGGAAGCAGGCCGGCCCCGGTTCGTTCACGCTGGCCAACGGCACACTCACCTCCCAGGGCGGGCTCGGGATGCTGTGGTACTCCGCCAAGGAGTTCACCGGCGACTACTCCCTCAAGCTCGACTGGCGGATGGACGGCGACGACAACTCCGGGGTCCTGGTGGGCTTCCCGGCGTCCGACGATCCCTGGTCGGCGGTCAGCAACGGGTACGAGATCCAGATCGACGCCACGGACAGCGCCGACCGGACGACCTGATCCGTGTACGGGTTCAAGTCCGCCGACGTCGCCGCGCGCGACGCCGCGCTCAACCCGCCCGGCGAATGGAACACGTACGAGATCCGCGTAACGGGCGAACGGCTGGAGGTCTTCCTGAACGGCCGTAAGGTCAACGACTTCACCAACACCGATCCCGCCCGCAGCCTGCGCCAGGGGCACATCGGAATCCAGAACCACGGCGACGGCGACCAGGTGTCCTTCCGCAACGTCCGCGTCAAGACGTCCGGCGGTACGCAGCCGGGTCCTCGCACGGGGGAGGTCAGGGGCGTCAACGGCAAGTGCCTGGACGTCGCCGGCGGCGCGACCGGCGACGGCACCCGGGTCCAGCTGTGGACGTGCAACGGCGGCGGCGCCCAGCAGTGGACGCTGCCCGGCGACGGCACCTTCCGTGCGATGGGCAAGTGCCTGGACGTCAGCGGCGGCGGGACCGCCGACGGGACGAAGACCCAGCTGTGGACGTGCAACGGCACCGGCGCGCAGCAGTGGGCGTCCCAGGCCGACGGGACCGTACGCAACCCGCAGTCCGGCAAGTGCCTCGACGCCGAGGGTGCCACCTGGAATGACGGCACCCGCGTCCACTTGTGGAGCTGCCACACCGGACCCAACCAGAAGTGGGTGCTGCCGTGAGTGACTGTCAGCGTCGCCGGGGACGGGCGCCCGTCTCCGGCGACGCCCGGGTCAGCCGGCCATGACCGTGGCCCGGGCGATGAGCAGCGCTACGTCGTCGTGGTCTCCCGGGTGCCGCAGGGCGTGCAGGAGCAGGTCGCAGGTTTCTTCCAGAGAGCCGTCAGGGGCGCTGAGGTGGCCGAGGAGAACGCCCAGCCGTTCGTCGATGGCCTGGTCACGAGTCTCGACCAGGCCATCGGTGTAGAGGACCAGCCGGTCGCCGGGACGCAGGGCCAGCGTCGTGGTGTGGAAGGTGACGTGACCGACGCCGAGGGGAGCGCCGGTGGGCAGGTCGAGCAGTTCGGGCGCACGGCCGGGACGTATCAGAACGGGCGCCAGGTGGCCGGCGTTGGAGATGAGGCACTGCGCCTGATGCGGATCGTAGACGGCGTAGATGCAGGTCGTGATGGTCTGCCCCATGCGGTCGGTGATGCGGTCGAGATGATGCAGCACCTGGGCCGGGTCGAGGTCGAGTTCGGCCAGGGTGCGGGTGGCGGTGCGCAGTTGGCCCATCATGGCTGCGGCGCTGATGCCGCTGCCCATGACGTCACCGACGACCAGTGCGCTCTTGTCGCCGGTCAGCGGGATGACGTCGAACCAGTCTCCGCCCACTTCGTCGGCCGCCTGCGCGGGCTGGTAGCGGCTGGCGATCTCCAGGCCGGGCTGGTGCGGCGGCTGCTCGGGCAGGAGGCTGCGCTGGAGGGTGAGTGCGGTGTTGCGGGCCTGGCGGTACCAGCGCGCGTTGTCGATGCACACGGCTGCCCGCGCGGCGAGTTCACCGGCGAGTACTTCGTCGTCGGCGCTGAAGGGTTCCGGGTTGCTGGTGCGTTTGAGGTCGAGGGCTCCGAGTACTTTGCCGCGTGCGATCAGCGGCACGGCCAGGTAGGAGTGCAGTCCCGCGGTGGCCAGGAGCCCGGCGGCCTCGGGGCTGCGGGCGATGTACCGCAGGTCGTCGCTGCTCACGCGGGGCACGCGGACGGGGCGGCCGGTGTTGACGCACCGGGTGACCAGCCGGTCGGCCTCGTACCGGGCCACCTCACCCGGCGGGTCGGCCGCACCTACCGCCTCGCTGGGGTACGCACTGGCGACGGCGAGGGCCCGGAACACCGCGGGCCCTGTCTGTGCGGTCACGGCCGAACGGCCGTTCAGGACACTGTCGAGGACGTCCACGGCGGCTACGTCGGCCAGCTCCGGCACCGACACCTCCGCCAGCTCGCGGGCGGTCTCGTCGAGGTCGAGCGTGGTACCGATGCGGATGGAGGCGTCGGCGACGAGGGCGAGGCGCTGGCGCGCCTGGGCGGCCTCGATCGTGGCGCGCCGCCGCTCGGTGACGTCCACGACCGAGGTGGCCACCCCGAGCACTTTCCCGTTGGACGCCTCCAGCCGGTAGAAGGACACCGACCAGGCTTTCTCGTGCTCCGGGTCGGCCGCGGTACGCCCGATGGACTCCCGGTCGACGATCGGGACACCCGTGGCCAGGACCTCACGCATCGCCGCCTCGATGGACTCTGCGTCCAGGAAAGGCAGAGCCTCGTGGATGTTGCGGCCGACATGCTCGGCGGCGGACAGACCGTTGATGCGTTCGAGTGCCGGGTTGACCGTGACGTACCGCAGATCGGTGTCCACGACCGCCAGGCCGATCGGTGACTGGGCGACCAGCCGGGTGGACAGGGCGAGATCGCGCTCCACCCTTCGCAGCGTCGCCTGGTCGGTGGCCAGGCCCAGGGCGTAGAGGTCCTTGCGGTCGTCCTCCAGCCGCATGTTGCGGAACTCCACCAGCCGCGTGCTGCCGTCTCTGTGGCGTATGGGAAAGACGCCCGCCCAGCCCGCCCCTCCTGCCATGACCTGCTCGAACAGGCCGTCCACCAGCTCCAGGTGCTTCTCCTGGACCAGCAGCCGGGCCGCGTACCGGCCGAGCGCCTCGTCGGCGGAGTAACCGAACAACTCCTCGGCCTGCGGGCTCCACAGCACGATCCGCCCGCGCGCGTCCAGCACCACGGCCGCGACGCTCAGCAGGTCCAGCAAACCCCCCGATCCGGACGGAGCGCCCCCCGGCTGATCAGGGTGGGCAGGGACGGGTTCGGTTGCGCGCATCCCGGGCTCCTTCCGCCCGCCACCGTTGGCTCCCATCGTCTCTCTACCCAGGGTGCGCCCGCATCCCCTGTGCGGTGCCTTCCGGTGTGTGGTGCCTGCCGCCGTGAAGCGCAACCGGCAACCCTTCGAACAGCGTGATGATTGATGTGGGAGCCGTCGTCGCTCCGGTCAAGGAGCGGTGCGCCTCCCGGTCCGAATCGGAAGGTGACAGCCATGCGTACAGCCCGCGCGAAGAGACCGGCCGCAGCCTCACTCGCCACGCTGGCGCTGCTGATCGTGGCGGCGTGCGGAGGCGGGGGCGGCGGCGCGCAGGAGACCACTCCGGCGCCGGACAACCGTGTTTCGTCCAGTGCGCGGGTCCTCGCGGTGAAGATCGACAATGTCGGGGCGGCGCGGCCGCCGACCGGCCTGGAGCAGGCGGACATCGTCTACCTGGAGCAGGTGGAAGCCGGTCTCAGCCGCATACTCGCCGTCTACTCGTCCGATGTGCCGCCCGTCATCGGCCCGGTACGCAGCGCCCGCGAGTCGGACCTGGAGCTGCTTCGGCAGTTCGACCGGCCCACGCTCGCCTACTCCGGCGCGCAGAGCAGGCTGACGCCGCTCATCGAGGCGGCGCCACTGAACGCGCTGTCGCCCTCGGAGGCACCGAACGCGTACTTCCGCGGCAGCGACCGGCCGGCGCCGCACAACCTGTATCTGCGGCCGGGGAACATACCCCACCCCGACTCCGGCACGAACGCCGCCGAGGACATCGGGCTCCGCTTCGGCCCGGCGCCGGCCGGCGGCACGACCGCCAACGAGCGGACGGTGCGCTATCCGTCGGCGAGCTTCGCCTTCACGTGGTCCGCCGACCAGAGGCGCTGGCTGGTGGAGATGGACGGTGCCCCTGCCCGTACGACCGAAGGGGACCGGCTGGCCGCGGCCACCGTCGTCATGCAGGAAGTGACCGTGCGCCCGTCGGACTTCGGTGACCGCTCGGGCAACAGGACACCGTTCACCGAGACCGTGGGCTCCGGTTCCGCGACCGTCCTGCGCGACGGCAAGGCGTACGACACGCGATGGTCGAGGGACGACGCCGAGTCCCGGACCACGTTCACGGCCCCGGACGGCAAGCGCATGATGTTCGCTTCCGGCCAGATGTGGGTCGTGTACGTCGCACGCTGACCCGAGATGTCCGCCGGGACATGGAGGGGCCCCGGTGCGTCCGGCACCGGGGCCATAGGGGTTCAACACCATCTGTCGGCGCTTGGCACCGACTCCTGTATTCCGCATGTCCGCCGGGGAGGCCGGAGATGCGGTGACTTGGGATGCCTGACCGGGGACCACCTCTCAATCCGGGGTCTGCGGTACCTGAGCGAACTCGAACCTCACTCAGGCGATCCTGATGGCGTCTGCTCCTCCCTTGCTGATCAATTCCAATTTCCTTGCTCCATGCGGTGCCGTCGCACCGCGCGCCGGTCGTCTTTGCCGCGCTGTGCTGACTTCCTTCGCTACGCCAGAAACTCTAATCACCGAGAACCCAGATGTCTACCGTCACCACGACAGATATTCAGGTGGCCGGGCGTGAGCTGTTCCGGCGTCCGTCACGGCAACGAGGACAGCTCCTCGTCCCGGCCCGAGGCGTACGCCCAGATCATGTGGCGTACGAACGGCTTCGAGCCCGGCCGCGTCAGGGCCAGGGCCCGGGCCTCCAGCTCCTGGTCCACCTTGGTCCCGCGTTCCATGATCAGGCGCAGATGCTCCCGCTCGGAGCCCACGGTGAACGTCTCCAGGAAGAGTGTCGGATCCGCCATGTCCTCGAACAGGCCCCACAACGACGCGCCCGTACGCCGGCGGGACATGCCCACCGGCCGCATCGCCTCGATGAAAGCCTCGGCGTTCCCCCGGTCCACCCGCCACTCGACGGTGACCAGCACCGGCCCGGCGTCCCGTCCCGGCACCGCCACATCGGGCACATCCGCCCAGATCTGGGCCGGGCGTACGTCGACCGGGCCGGACGGCATGGGAAGCACCCGCGTGCCCACCACCGTGGTCACCAGCAGGCCGATGCCCGACACCACGAACGCGGTGCCCACGCCCAGCCGGTCGGCGGCCATGCCCCACCCCACCCCGCCGAGCGCCTGCCCGCCCATGAAGACCAGCTGGTAGTAGGCGAGACCGCGGGTCCGGGCCCAGGCGGGCAGCAGCACCTGCGCCGAGGCGGAGAGCGTGGACAGGACCGCCACCCACGCCAGACCGGACACGATCAAGGCGGCGGCGACCGCGAGCGCGGACGGCACCAGGCCGATCACCGCCATCGTCGCCGCGTAGACCACCATGGCGCCCGTCACCAGCACATTCGTCTTCAGGTGCGAGCGGACCGACGGCAGCAGAACCGCCCCCAGGACAGCGCCGAGCCCCACGCTGGCGAGCAGCAGACCGTAGCCGCCGGCGGAGAGACCGAGCGGCCCCCTGGCGACCGTCGGGAGCAGCGCCCACAGACCTCCGGCGAAGATCATGAAGAGGCCCGAGCGGCCGATGACCGCCCCGAACAGGGGCGCGCTGCGGACGTAGCGGGCGCCTGCCCTGATGGCGTCACGGATGTGCTCGGAGCCGAGGGGCCGGTGGGTCACCGGACGCTTCCACGCGTACAGCACGATCAGGACGCCGAGGAAGGACAGCGCGTTGAGCGCGAATGTGGCCTCGGGGCCGGTGGCGGCGATCATCGCGCCGCCGAGAGCGGGCCCCGCGGCCCGCGCCACATTGCCGTTCGCACTGTTGAGCAGGGCGGCCTGCGGGATCTCCTCACGGCTGACCAGCTCGGGCTGGATGGCCTGGAACGAGGAGATGCAGAACGCCTCACCCACCCCCATCAGCGCGGTCAGTCCGAGGAGCAGGCCCTGGGTCGCCGCGCCGGCCGCCGTGACGCCCGCCAGCCCCGCCGCGCCGAGGAACATCAGAAGCTGCCCGCCGAGCAGCAGCCGCCGTTGGTCGAGGATGTCCCCCAACGCCCCGGCGGGAACCACCAGCGCGAAGACCGGCAGGGTGGTCGCCGTCTGCACCAGGGCGACCTCGAACGCGCCGCCCCCGAGGTCGCCCATGAGCCACTGGGCTCCGACGGTCTGCATCCAGGTGCCCATGTTGGCCGCCAACTGGGCGATCCACAGCGCCCGGAACACCGGGCGGCGCATGGGCGCCCACGCCGAGGGCTCGGGGCCCCAGTCCTGGGCAGGCGACTGCTTCACCTGAACGCTCTCCTCATCGCCGTAGTCATGGAGCTGTCCACGCCCTACTCGATAAGGGATGTTATGGCCCTAATCCGCTCAAGCCGGTGCGGTGGGGCCCGCGCCGTCGGTCGCTTCCAGCTGGGGCTCGGCAGTGGCGGTCGTGGCGGGGACGGGGACCCTGGTACCGATGCTCCGGTAACGGACGGGAAGACCGGCCATCCGCTCCGGGGGCAGGCAGTTCTTGCCGTCGATGAGCAGGCGCGGCTCGGCGAGCCGTGAGGCCAGCAGCGGCCAGTCCGCCTCGATGGCCTGCGGCCATTCGGTCAGCAGGACGACGGCGTGGGCGCCACTGACCGCACCAAACAGGTCGGGGGCCGGGTTCGCGGCCGGGAAGAGTGCGGCGACGGCCGCCGGGTCGGTGGCCGGATCCCACACGCGTACACGTGCCGCTTCACCGAGAATCGCGGGGACGACGGTACGGCTGGGGGCGGCACGCAGATCGTCGCTCCAGGGTTCGTAGCGCACGCCGAGCACGGCGATCGTGGCGTCCCGCAGGGCAGCGCCGAGTTCGGTGCGCAGCATCTGCAGTGCCAGTCCGGCCTGCGCGTCGTTGACGGCGATCGTCGCCCGCAGCAGCGGAGCCGGTATGCCGACGCTGCCCGCCCAGTGGGCCAGCGCGGCCGTGTCCTTCGGCAGACAGGAGTCGCCGTAACCCAGGCCCGGCTGGAGGAAGGCGTGACCGATGCGCGGGTCGTAGCCGACGCCCTGCAGGACGCGGTCGACATCGACGTCGGGGCCGCAGCACATCCGGGCGATCTCGTTCGAGAAACTGATCTTCATGGCGAGGAAGGCGTTGCTCGCGTACTTGATCATCTCGGCGCTGGTGGGAGTCGTGGCCACCCAGGGACTCGCCACACCGGCGTACAGCTCACGCAGGGCCCGTTCGCTGTCGCGACTCCAGGTGCCGGCGACGATCCGGGCGGGGGCGGCCCAGTCCTCCAGGGCGCTTCCCTGATTCAGGAACTCGGGGTTGTACGCGTAACGCTCGCGCAGCCAGGGATGGGCGTCGGCGAGTCTGCTGCTGGTGCCGGGCGGCACGGTGGACTTGAGCACCACCCGCGGGACGGGCAGCAGATTCCCGATCTGCTCGAGCACCGAGGTCACCTGGGACAGATCGGCGGCCCCGTCGGGTCCCGGCGGCGTTCCCACGGTGATCAGCACGATGTCGAAGGGGGTCCGCCGGTGGCACTCCGCCAGCCCGCCGACGAATCGCAGCCTTCCGGTGGCCAGCGCGGCAGTCAGCTGCTGGGGCAGGCCCGGTTCGAAGACCGGCGCCTCGCCGGCGTTCAATATGCGCAGCCGGCCGGGGTCCTGCTCGACGCCGGTGACGCTGTGCCCCTGCAGGGCCAGCGCGACCGCACCCGTCAGTCCGACGTAACCCTGTCCGACGACCGCTACTCGCATCACCAACCACCTCCTCGGTCAGCCAGGAAGAGGGCTGGGAAAACGCCTCGAAGCCCTGTGAAGCAGGCAGGTTGCAGCCCGCTTCCCTCATAGCACCCCAACAGAGCAGTGATCGCATCCCCGGCGTGGGGCCCCTTCGCCCCGCTCACGGGCGGGGCGAAGGGGTGGCTCAGTCGCAGGTCAGGAACGCGCGGTGTGGCGGTCGCGGTCCGGGGTGAGGGTGGAGACATGGGTGAGCGAGTGGTCTCCCGTGAAGCGGAGCGGCACCTTCGGCTGCTCGTGATGCGCGCGGACTGGCTGGACCAGGCGTTCGTGCACTGGCCGTACCGGCCTGCCGACGTCCAGGCGCTGCTTCCCGCCCGGCTGACCGTGGACACGTACGACGACACCGCGTGGGTCACCCTCACGCCGTTCGTGATGGCTGAGGTACGTGCCGCTGGGCTCGCCTCCCCCGCCCCCGCGGTCGGCCGTTTCCTGGAGACGAATCTGCGGACGTACGTACGCGGCCCCGACGGGTGCCGGGCGTTGTGGTTTCTCACGATCGAGGTGAGCTGCGCGGCCATGCTCGCCGCGAGAGCCGTGGGGCTGCCGTACCACTCGGGATCGCTGACGCTGCGACGCGACGACGGCGTGTGCTTCTACTCCGGCATGCGCCGCGGCGGCGGAGCCTCGTACCGCCTGACGGTGCGACGCGGTGAACCGCTCCCGGCGCCGTCGGAGCGCGATGTGTGGCTCACCACCCGGTGGCACGCCTTCACGCGCCGGGCCGGCCTGATCTGGGACACCCCGGTCGAGCACGAACCGTGGAACCTCCACACCGGTACGGTCGAGGGCCTGGCGCAGTCGCTGACCACGGCAGTCGGCCTGCCCGCGCCCTCGCGCGAACCCCTGGTGCACGTCTCGCCGGCCGTGAGGCAGGCACGCATCGGCGCTTCGCGGCCGCGCTACCGCGCCGGCTACTGACGTGTGCCCTGCATGGTGACCAGGTCTATCAGCGCCCGCATGCCGCCCTCGGCCAGCGCGCGTCGCTGCAGGTCGGCGGGCGTGCCCTGTTGCAAGAGCCGGTGGACCAGCGAGGTCACCTCCCGCGCGTCTCCGGACTCCTCCAGGGCGGGTGCGAGGTGGTCCATCAGCTGACACAGCACATCGCCCGCGCTGCGGAGCTTCCCGTCGGGGGCGACCAGTGAACCGCTGATGCCGTCCCGCGCGGCGTACCAGTTCGCGCCGTGCAGCAGTTCCGGTGCGCACTGGACAGGCGGCACGCCGGCCTTTTCGTCACTGACGGCCGTCGCGACCAAGGCGCGCACGATGCCCGCGAACATGACGGCGTCGTCGGCCCTCAGCTGCACGTCCATGCACCGCACCTCGACTGTGGGGTACCGGTCGGAGAGCCGGGCCTGCCAGTAGAGCTGTCCCGGGTCGCTGATGATCCCGGCCGTCAGCAGTGCCCGGACCCGCCGCTCGTTGTCGGCCAGGTCGGCGAAATGTGGCGGGGGCCCGCTGACCGGCCAGCGGCCGTAGATCACGGTGCGCCAGCTGGAGAACCCGGTGTCGTGGCCGTCCCACAGCGGTGAGTTCGCCGACATGGCCACCAGCACGGGCAGCCACACCCGGATCCGGTTCAGGACGGCGATGCCCATCTCCGGATCGGACACGGCCGCGTGTACGTGCATACCGTTGACCAGCTGCTCCGCGACCAGTTGCGGGGCCTGGGACTGGATGGCGAGATAGCGCGGCTGTCGGGTGACCAGGGGCGGCGCCACCTCTCTGAACGGCGCTGTCGCGCAGGTGGCGAGCCGGCAGCCGAACTCTTCGGCCGCCGCGCCGAGCGCGTGCCGCAGGCGCAGCAGATGACCGCCGACCTCCTTGAGGTCGGTGCACACCGGAGTGGCGACCTCCACCTGTGCCTGCAGCAGCTCGGCCTGTACCTCCCGCCGGTCCACGACCGGCTCAAGACCGGACGATCCCCGTACCTCTTCGGCCAGCGGCACCGGCAGGCCAGTGTCCGGATCGAGAAGGAGGTACTCCTCCTCGACTCCCACAGTGATCACGCCGGCCCCGGTTAGCGGTCCGCGCCGGTGCGCGGGCGGCGGGTGAGCAGGACGCCGAGAGCGATCACGGCCGGGCCCGGAGCGAAGTGCGACCAGTTGTCGGCCGTGTTGAGGGGTACGAGGTCAGGGGTCCGGGCGATCGGCGCCGTACGGTGCTGAGCACTCATGACCGCACTTCTTTCTCCCGGGGACAGCCCGTCGGGCCGCCCGATCGATCCCAGTACTAGGCACTATGTACCCCGTACTCTCACGGATAGGCAGCCCGCTCCACCAGGCGATTTCAGGCCCTCATGCGACCCGCTCGCCCAAGCGGCGAGTGGTCAGGTGTGGACGATGCTGTTGTGACCGTCCTGGTCGTCGGCGTGGCCGTCGTTGAACCAGTAGTCGCCGTGTGCCAGGTAGCGGAAGCCGTAACGCTGTTCCTTGGGGAGGGTGACGGTGACGGAGCGGGTGCCGTCTTCCCGTTCGGTGAAGGGGTGGGCTCCCGGCTGCCAGTCGTTGAAGTCGCCGACTACGCTGACCTGCCCGCAGGCCTGGCCTGCCGGGATGACGAAGGTGATCTCGGTGTGCTTCTTACGTCGGCTGCGCTCCAGCATCGCTGAACCTTTCCTCGGGGGAGTGCCTCAGGATCGCCGCCCCATAGCCCTTCCAGCACCTCTTGTTGCGCTGACGGTGCCGTTCGTCGCCCGTATGGCGCACGCGGGCGCCGGGTCAGGTGACAGCCGCGCCCTGGCGGAGCAACAGCGCGGCACCCACTGCCGCGACGAGGATCGCCGCGAGGAACGGCAGCCTCGGGCGCCGGCGGCCCAGCAGTGCGCCGCCGGCCGCCACGACGAGAGCCACCGACAGGGCGGCCGGCCCGGCGGTGCCGACCGGTCCGGGACGGGCCAACGCCAGCAGCGCGGTGGCCGTCACGAGGGGCAGCGGCAGCAGGAGCCGCCCCCGGACAGGCCCCAGCCGCTGGGGCCAGCCGCGTACACCGGTGGCCAGATCGTCGCCGATGTCGGGGAGGACGTTCGCCAGGTGTGCGCCGACGCCGAGCAGCGCCGCGGAGACGACGATCCACCAGGGGGGCCAGGGCCGCCCCTGCGGACCGAGCGAGACGAAGACGGGAAGCGCCGCGAACCCGACCGCGTACGGCAGCCAGGAAAGCACGGTCGCCTTCAGCCCGAAGTTGTACGCCCAGGCCGCGGCGACCCCGACGAGGTGGACCGTACCCGCCAGCCGGCCGTACGCGAGGGACAGCGGTACGCACAGGGCGAGAGCGGTGAGCGCCGCACCGCGTACGGCGGTGACGCCGACCGAACCGGCGACCACGGGTTTGGTACGCCGCCCGACCGCGGTGTCGCGGGCGGCGTCGACGGCGTCGTTGCTCCAGCCGACGGACAGCTGCCCCGTCAGCACCGCGGCCGCCACCAGCAGGCACCTTGCCGCGTCCTGTCCGCAGGCCGCCGCCAGCGCGGTCGTCAGGACGCCGACCGCCACGGCCGGTCCCGGGTGACACGCCCTCAGAAGCCCGCCCGCCGACCGCAGCAGACGCCTCACGCGGCTACTCCGCGGTGACCGGCGTGCGGCTTCCCCGCCCGCGTCCACCCGCACCTCGACGTCCACGCGCCCATGCTAGGCGGCCGGGCCGTCGACGGAGTGCGGCCCGCCGCCACCGGTTACCGCTTGCGGGCAGGTGCGCACAGCCGCCGGACGAGCGACATCGCGTGTGGCGATCGTGAAGGGGGGCACTCATTGCAAGGTCCCCCGTCCCCGGCCTCGGATCCCAGATGACCCGGATCGCAGCTGTCCACGGAGCTCTCGCTCCCCACCGGCACACCCAACGAGAGATCACGGACATGGTGGCCCGGGTGTGTCTGACCGAGGGGACCGACCGGCGGGTGCTGGACCGGCTCCACGACAGCGCGAAGGTGAGCACCCGCCATACGGCGCTGCCCCTCGACGCGTACGCGGGACTGGACGACTTCGGCGCCGTCAACGACGCTTTCATCGCCGGGGCGGTGAGCCTCGGCGCCGAGGCCGTCGGGGCGGCGCTCGACGCGGCGGGCCTCTCCCCGCGCGACGTCGACCTCCTGATGTTCACCTCGGTGACCGGCATCGCCACGCCCTCGGTCGACGCGCGTCTCGTGGGGCCGCTCGGGCTGCGTCCGGACGTCAAGCGCGTCCCCGTCTTCGGCCTGGGCTGTGTCGCGGGGGCGGCCGGCATCGCGCGCCTGCACGACTACCTGCTGGGGCGCCCCGACGACGTGGCGGTACTCCTGTCGGTGGAGCTGTGCTCTCTCACCTTCCAGCGCGGCGACGCCTCACCGGCCAATCTCGTCGCCAGCGCCCTCTTCGGGGACGGCGCCGCGGCCGTGGTCGCGTGCGGTGCCCGGCGCCCGTCTGCCGCCGCCCGGCCTGCCGTGGTCGACACGCGCAGTCACCTCTACCCGGACAGCGAGCACGTGATGGGGTGGGACATCACCGGCTCCGGATTCCGCGTCGTACTCGACGCCAGTGTCCCTGACGTCGTACGCAAGAACCTCGCCGCGGACGTCGACGCATTCCTCGCGGACCACGGGCTGCGCCGCGAGGACATCACCGCCTGGGTGTGTCACCCCGGCGGACCGAAGGTGCTCGAGGCCGTCGAGGAAACGCTCGAACTGCCCGCGGGCGCACTCGACGTCACGTGGAGTTCGCTGGCGGCCGTGGGCAATCTGTCGTCCGCCTCGGTGCTCCACGTCCTGCGCGACACCCTGGCCGAACGCCGTCCACCCGTCGGCACCGCCGGGCTGATGCTCGCCATGGGGCCGGGTTTCTGCTCCGAACTCGTCCTGCTCCGCTGGTAGGGAGAGGAACACATGCTCTGGTACACCGTGCTCGTCCTGGCGGTCGGTCTGGAACGCGTCGCCGAACTCGTCGTGGCCCGCCGCAACGCCCGCTGGAGCCTGGCGCGCGGCGCCGTCGAGGCGGGACGACGGCACTATCCGGCGATGGTGGTCCTGCACACCGGGCTGCTCGTCGGCTGCCTGGCCGAAGTCGGGTGGGGCGGGCGGCCGTTCGATCCGGTGGTGGGCTGGTTCATGGCCGCCGTCGTGGTGGCCGCGCAGGCACTGCGCTGGTGGTGCATCCGGACGCTGGGGCCGCGGTGGAACACCCGCGTGCTGGTCGTGCCGGGCCTGCCCCTGGTGACGGGCGGACCGTACCGGTGGCTGAGCCACCCCAACTACGTGGCGGTGGTGACGGAAGGGCTGGCCCTGCCCCTCGTGCACGGTGCCTGGCTGACCGCCGCGCTCTTCACCGGCCTGAACGCGGCGCTGCTCACCGTACGGATCCGCTGCGAGAACGAAGCGCTCGGGCTCGCTGTGGAGCGTGCCGCCGGGAGCAGGGCGGGTGCCGGACTGTGATCGACCTGCTCGTGGCGGGCGGCGGACCGGCCGGGCTTGCCACGGCCATCCACGCGGCGTCGGCCGGTATGGAAGCGGTCGTGATCGAACCGCGCGCCGCACCCGTGGACAAGGCGTGCGGCGAGGGGATCATGCCCGGCGGCGTGCTGGCTCTGGAAGCACTGGGCGTACGGGTCGGCGGCCGCGCACTGCGCGGTATCCGTTACGTCGACGGACGCCACCGCGCCCAGGCCTCCTTCGCCGACGGTCCGGGCCTCGGGGTGCGCCGTACGGAACTGCACGCGGCGCTGGCCCGGCGGGCTGCCGAAGTGGGGGTCGAGGTCGTCACCGGCAAAGTCGCGGAGGTGCGGCAGAGTGCGGACGCGGTGACGGCAGGGGGGCTGCGGGCGCGCTGGCTGGCGGCCGCGGACGGCCTGCACTCGCCGCTGCGCCACTCTCTCGGCCTGGATGTGCCGAGCCGCCGGCCACGGCGCTTCGGCCTGCGGCGGCACTACCGGCTGGAGCCGTGGACCGATTTCGTCGAGGTGCACTGGTCCGTGTTCGGTGAGGCGTATGTGACGCCGGTCGGTGACGGTCTGGTCTCCGTGGCCGTGCTGAGTACGGGGCGGCGCGGATTCGACGCGCATCTGGCCCACTTCCCGCACCTGCTGCGGCTCCTGGACGGGCGGCCCCACGCCGGCCCGGTGCGGGGCGCGGGTCCGCTGTGCCAGCGGGCCCGCCGTCGTACGGCCGGCCGGGTGGTGCTGGTGGGCGACGCGGCAGGCTACACCGACGCGCTCACCGGCGAGGGCGTGGCGCTCGCGATGGCGTCGGCCGAGGCGGCTGTGCGGTGTCTGCGGGCCGGACGACCGCAGGAGTACGAGCGGTGCTGGCGGCGGCTGTCCCTGCGCCACCGCCTGCTGACGGAAGGTCTCGTACGGTTGAGCGGCCACGCGGCGGTGGCCCGGCTGATCGTACCGGCGGCGGCCAGGGTGCCGTCGGTCTTCACGGCGGCCGTCCGCGCGCTCCAGTGACGTCCCCGCCGACGGCTCAGCACAGTCAACCGGCCGCGCGGGCGGGGCCATTCACCCCAGGTTCAGCAGGATGACCGCGGCGCCTGCGCTCAGGAGGCCGGTCACTTGTGCCGGGGGCACCTTCTCGCGCAGCAACGCGAGCCCGAGGACCGTCGGGATGGCCGGGTACAGGGAGGCCAGGACGACGGCGACGGCGAGCATCTGCTGCTGGGCCGCCCAGAGGTACAGGATGAGACCGAGGGCCGCTCCCGCCCCGATCACGGCGGCCTGCCCCAGCCGCTTCCGGGGCTGCCGGAATTCGGGAACGTACCGCAGGGCGGTCGGCAACAGGAGCACCACCGCGGCGAGCCGGCCGGCCGCCACGGGCCACAGGGCGGGCACGGTGACGCAGATGCCCAGCCAGGCCGGTGGCGTGGGCCTGTCCCCCAGGAAGAACACGCCGCACAGTACGGACAGCGCCACCCCGGTGACCGCGCTGACGGGGATGACGACGCTCATGGCACCGCGGCTCAGGCCACGGTTGAGGAAGTGCCGCGGCCTCAGGTTCGCTCGCCGTCGCATCCCGACTCGCACGGGCCGTTCCCCCGCTCTAGCCTGGGACCGCGAGGAGGTGGCAGTGGCCATGGCGCGTCCGGTGTGGAGTGGGGCTCTGACCTTCGGCCTGGTATCCCTGCCCGTACAGATGTTCACCGCGACGGACAGTCACACCGTCCACTTCCACCAGTTGCAGCGCGGCACGTCGGACCGGGTCCGCAACAAGCGGGTGAACTAGCGCACGGGCGAAGAGGTCCCGCTCGACGAGATCGTCAAGGGTTACGACGCGGGGGACGCGTACGTGCTCATCGAGCCCGGCGAGCTGGAGGACATCGCTCCGGGCCGCTCCCAGGCAGTGGAGATCACCAGGTTCGTGGACCTTGAGCAGGTCGAGCCCATCTTCTTCGACAAGACGTACTACCTGGGTCCGAAAGGCAAGGAGTACGCCAAGATCTACGCGCTGCTGGAGAAGGCACTGGCCGAAGCGGGCAAGGCGGGGATCGCCACGTTCGTCATGCGCAACCGTCAGTACCTGGTCGCCGTGAAGGCCGAGGGCGGGCTCCTGACGCTCCACACCTTGCACTGGGCCGACGAGATCCGCGATCCGCGCCGGGAGATCGGCACGCTGCCCGACAGCACCGACGTCACGAGCCGCGAGCTGAAGATGGCCGAGCAGCTCATCGAGACGCTCAGCATGGACTGGAAACCCGAGGAGTTCCACGACACCTTCCAGGAGCAGGTGACGAAGCTCATCGAGGCCAAGCGCACCGGTGAGTCGGTCGAGAAGGCGGAGCCCCCCGCGGAGGCCACGAACGTCGTCGACCTGATGGAGGCGCTGCGGGCCAGCGTCGATCACGCCAAGAGCCCCAAGAGCCGCGGCAAGGGGAAGACAGCCGCCGCCGACGCCCCCGTCGCCCGGATCAAGGACGCCGCCGACAAGCGCCGGGCCGGCCGCGCGGCGAAGCCGGAGCAGGGGACGAAGCCGAAGCAGACGAAGCGGGCCAAGGCGTCGTCGTTCGATTCCCTGACCAAGGCAGAGCTCTACCAGCGCGCCACGGACGCCGGAATTCCCGGCCGTTCCTCCATGACACGCGAAGAGCTCATCAAGGCGCTCAGCGGCAAGCGAGGACGGCGCAAGGCCGAGGCCTCCTAGACGTTCTTCCGGCCGTGGATCACGGCGCGCCCGTGAGATCGCGGGCATTAAGACCGCGGCGCAGGGCAGAGGGAAGGAAACCGCGTCGCGGCCTGCCTGATCCGGTCCCGTGAGCCGTGTGCAGGGCGTGGTGCGGTCCACGAAAGGATCTAGAGCATGCGCCCGGGCCCGTCCGGCCGGCCGCGCCGCGGAAAGGCAGTCGTCGTGCGTAGTGTCGGAGTGGAGGAGGAGCTCCTCCTGGTGGATGCGCGGACCGGTGAGCCGCAGGCGCTGTCCACGGCGGTACTGGCCGCCGTGTCCAGGGAGAGCGGCGGTGAGCCGGAGGTCTTCGAGGCCGAGCTGCACCGGCAGATGCTGGAGTTCGGTACCCGGCCGCAGACCGGAATGGGCGACCTCGCGGAGGAGATCGTCCGCTGGCGGGCGGAGGCCGCGCGTCATGCGGAAGACCTCGGCGCCGCGGTTGTCGCCCTGGCCACGTCTCCGCTCCCCGTCAGCCCGTCCATCGGAAGCGGCGAGCGCTACCAGTGGCTGGAGGAGCAGTTCGGACTCACCACACAGGAGCAGCTGACGTGCGGCTGCCATGTCCATGTGTCGGTGGACTCCGACGAAGAGGGCGTCGCCGTCCTGGACCGGATCCGGCCGTGGCTGTCCGTGTTGCTGGCGATGAGCGCGAACTCCCCGTTCTGGCAGGGCAAGGACAGCCGGTACAGCAGCTATCGCAGCCGGGTGTGGGGCCGGTGGCCGTCGTCCGGGCCGGTGGAGATCTTCGGCAGCGCCGACCGTTACCACGAGCAGGTGGACGACATGCTGGGCACGGGGGCGCTGCGGGACAAGGGGATGATCTACTTCGACGCCCGGCTCTCGCACCACTACCCCACCGTGGAGGTACGGGTCGCCGACGTGTGTCTGGATCCCTCCACCACGGTGCTCCTGGCCACGCTGGTCCGGGGTCTGGTGGAGACGGCGGCCCGCCAGTGGCGGGCCGGCGAGCCGCCCGCACCGCACGGCGTCGGGGTGCTGCGACTGGCCGCCTGGCGAGCCGGACGGTCAGGGCTGGAGGGGGAGCTGATCCATCCGGTCACGATGCGTCCCGCGCCGGCCGAAGTGGTGGTGCGGGCACTGTTCGATCACGTCCGGGACGCTCTGGAGGACAGCGGTGACGTGATTTCCGCCCAGGAGGGTCTCGCCGCGCTGCTCAAGGGGGGAAACGGGGCGCGCGTCCAGCGTGATCTGCTGAGCCGCAGCGGTGGTCTGCGAGGTGTCGTCACCGAGTGTGTGAGCAGGACCCGTGGGTAGGCCACGGGGCCGGGCGGGTCACGGGTGGTCGGGCTGCTGGTCGGGCGGCGTCCCGCCGCCTTCTCCGCCGCCCTTGTTCCCCTTGTCGGTCCCGTGGGCCTGCTTGCTGCCGCGCTTCCCGGACTGACCGGACTGGGCGGCCTTGAGTTCGGCGCTGTCCTGCGGGGTGGCGCCTCCCTTGTCGCTGCGCCGCTGTTCAGGCTGCTGCGGATTCGGCATTCCGATCCCTGCTCTCTGATCGAGACGTACTTACGCATTGCGCGTTCCCACGCAAAACGGAGGCAACACATCCGAACAGGGCCAAATGTGGGAGCGCCGGCCGACGAGTGACGTCGGCCGGCGCGCTCACAGGGCGGAGGAGATCAGACGACGCCGGACTCGGAGATGGTGACCTTCGCCTTCGGCTTGCCGCTGGACGTGCCGTAGCTCTCGATCTTCTTCACGAGCTCCATGCTCGCCTCGTCGGCCACCTCGCCGAACACGACGTGCTTGCCGTCCAGCCACGGCGTGACCACGGTGGTGATGAAGAACTGCGAGCCGTTGGTGTTCCGGCCGGCGTTGGCCATCGACAGCAGGCCCGGCTTGTTGTGCGTGAGCTTGAAGTTCTCGTCGGCGAACTTCTCGCCGTAGATGCTCTTGCCGCCGGTGCCGTCGCCCCGCGTGAAGTCGCCACCCTGCAGCATGAACGCGGGGATGATCCGGTGGAAGGAGGAACCGGCGTAGCCGAAGCCCTTCTCGCCGGTGGCCAGCGCGCGGAAGTTCTCCACCGTCTGGGGGACCACGTCGTCGAACAGGTTGAAGGTGATCCGCCCGGCGGGCTCGTCGTTGATGGTGATGTCGAAGTAAGCCTTGATCGTCATGGTTCTATCCTGACATCCCGGACGGCATCCCGTGCATCCGGCATCCCGTGGAGCGTTTCGGGAGTCCTCCAGCGAGGCCGATGGCATATGCCAGAAGCACCACCGTATCGAGTGTTGCCAAATGCCTTACGGGCCTTTCCCCGCTGTGCCACAGTCGTAACTGGTCCATCCATACTGGTCCATCCATCCATCCAGACCTGGCCTGGCCGCGCCTGTATCGGAGTACGACATGCCGTCCCATCTGTTCGCGGACCGTCCGGCGCCCCAGCCACCTGAGCGGGGCTCCGTCGACGCACTGATCTCGCAGACCCGTCGGCTGCGTGTCGACGTGGACGCGGTGCGCCGGGACGCGGTCGCGGTGGACGACGAAGACCCGCAGGGGCGCTGGCAGCGGGCTCTGTGCGACCTGGCGGTCCATCAACTCGACGATCTGGGCGCCCACTTGGGGCAGCTCAAAGCCGGGCTGCCCGCTCAGGCCGAGGAAGCACCGGCCGGCCGGCCCCCGGCCGCCATGGGCACGTCGTTACTCAGCCGGGTCGGCAGCGCCGAGTGGAACCTCCTGACCGACGAGGCGAGCTGGTCCGACGAGCTGTACGAGATCTTCGGCCGTACGCCCGAGAGCGGGCCACTGACCCTCGACGAGCTGCCGTCCATGCTGTTCGCCGAGGACCAGAGCTTCCTTGCCGCGATGGTCACCGACTGCCTGGTCGACGGGAAGCCGATCGACGGCGAGTTCCGCATCGTGCGCACCGACGGCGCCGTACGGACCCTTCACATGATGGGCGAGCCGGTACTCGACTCGGACGGCTGCACCGCCTCGATGTGGGCGGTGCTGCGGGACGTCAGCGAGCTGCGCCGCAGCCAGCGGGCGGTGCGCGAGACCCGTGACTCGCTCCAGCGCCAGCAGCACATCGCGCGGACCGAGCACCGGATCGCGGTCGAGCTGCAGGAATCCGTACTGCCGCCGTGGCGCGGTTCCCTGCGGCTCCCGCACGGCGGCCCCGCCGCACTCGACCTCGCCGCCCACTATCTGCCGTCCGCGTCGAGCGCGATGATCGGCGGGGACTGGTACGACGCGCTGGAGCTGCCCGACGGGCAGACCCTGCTGACCGTCGGCGGCCTGACCGGCCACGGGGTCGCCGCCACCTCCGGGATGGCCATGCTGCTCGGTGCGCTGCGCGGGATGGCCGTAGCCGGCATCGCGCCCGGAGCTCTGATGGGGCATCTCAACCAGCTCCTGCAGGCCTCGACCCAGCCGGCGCTCGGCAGCGCGATGTGCTGCCGCTACGACCCGGCCACCCGGCTCCTCACCTGGGCGCAGGCGGGGCACCCCGCCCCGCTGCTGTTCCGCGACGGGACGGGGCTCCCGCTGACGCCGCCCGAGGGCGTACTGCTCGGGGCGACATCCGGTGCGTCGTACGAGCAGGCCGAGGTGCGGCTGCGCCCCGGCGACCTGCTGGTCCTGCACACCGACGGGATCTCGCGCCGCAGCCCCACCGACGGTGCCGGCCCTTCCAGGCTGCTGGACCTCGCGCCGCGCTTCGCCGGGGCACGCAGCGCGCAGGAGTGCGTGCGGCTGACCGTGAAAGAGTTCGGCGAGGCGGAGCGTGAGAACGACGCGTGCGTGCTGATCGCCCGGGTCGCCGCGTAGCGGTAGGCGCAGTAGTGGTAGTCGTCGTGGTGGTCTTGTAGTCGTGGCTGTGGTTGTGAGGCAGCGGGTCTAGATGCCGGCGCTCCTGTTCGTCTTCTTGGCGGGCAGCGCGAGCTTGATCTCCTCGCGCAGGTCCTCGATCTTCGGGTAGCCGGCGTACTCACCGGTGAGCCGGTACATCTGGCGCAGCCGGTCCCATGTGCGGTGCGACGACGTCTCCCCCATCGACACCAGTGCGAGGCGTGCGTACCGGTCGGCCTGTTCCGGGTCGTCCGCGATGAAGCACGCGGAGGCCAGCGAGAGGTAGTCGAAGATCTTCGACCGCTGCCTGCCGCCCGCCCGGAGATCGAGCGCCTGCTTGGCGTGCCGCTGTGCGGTGATCGCCGCCGAGGGGTCGTGCTCCGCGAGCGTCCGGAAGGCGAGGGCCTGCATACCGTGCATGTCCGCCTCGTCGAACATCTGCATCCAACTCGGCGGCGGCACATCGCCCTTGTCCGATACGAACAGTTCCTCCGCCTCCCCCAGCGTGCGCCGCATCGCCTGGCCGCGGCCCATGGCGGCCTGCGCCCAGGCCTCGATGGTGTGCAGCATGGCGCGGGTGCGGGGGAGCATCTCGTCGCCGGATCCGGACTTGGCGAGCTTCATCAGGTCGAGGGCGTCGTCGGGCTTTCCGAGGTGCACCATCTGGCGGGCGGCCCGGGAGAGGGCCTCACCCGCCCGGGGGCGGTCGCCGCCTTCGCGGGCCGCGTGGGCGGCGATGACGAAGTACTTCTGGGCGGTGGGTTCGAGGCCGACGTCGTGCGACATCCAGCCTGCGAGAACCGCCAGGTTGGCGGCTACGCCCCACAGCCGTCGCTGGAGGTGGTCGGGGTGGTGGTAGGCGAGCATGCCGCCCACCTCGTTGAGCTGGCCCACTACGGCCTTGCGCTGGAGGCCGCCACCGCGGGCGGCGTCCCAGGCGCGGAAGACTTCGACGGATCGCTCGAGCTCTTCGATCTCCTGCGACCCGATGGGGGCGGCCTCGTAGCGGTCGTACCCAGCGGGGTCGGCGTGCAGGGGATCGTCGGTGCGTGGAGCGTCGGCCGTCAGAGCGGGGTCGGTGTGCAGCCAGTCGTGCATGGCGCTGCTGAGTGCGGAGCCTGCGGCGAGCGCGGCGCCCGCGCCCACCAGGCCGCGTCGGTTGAGCATGAGGTCCATTCCCGTGAATTCGGTGAGGACCGCTGCCGTCCGTTCGGGCGCCCACGGAAGACCGTCGGGATTCTTCACGTTCCTGACGTCTCGCCGTTTCCCCGTGCGCCCGTGCCGGTCGAACCCGAGGTCCTCGATGGTCACGACACGGCCGAGTCGCTCGGTGAACAGAGCTGCCAGCACCTTGGGCACGGGATCGCGTGGGGCTTCCCCCATGTCGATCCAGCGTCGTACGCGCGAGGTGTCGGTGGCCAGCTGCGGATGGCCCATGGCCGCCGCCTGCCGGTTCACCAGCCTCGCGAGTTCGCCCTTGGACCAGCCGGCGAGGCCGAACAGGTCTGCCAGGCGGGTGTTGGGTTCTCCGGTCACTTCAAGCCCCCAGGTTCTCGGCTGATTTCGACAGTAACCCCGTGTCAGATGCGTCGGGGATATTCGCCAGGGTTCGCCAGGGTCCGCCAGATGGTGTGCCACCCGCAGACGGGTGTCAGGTAAGAAAGCGCCACCCCGTTCCGGCGACCGGCCGGCATTCCCCAGGGTGTTGACCGGTTGCCGGGGCGGGTGGCGCACGTGACACGTACTACGTAACTCGTCGGCGCGCGAAGGGATCTGTCCCATGTACACAGCATCGTCCTCCGTGTCCGCCCCGCCTCGGCCGTACCGTCCAGTGGCGACGGGCAGCGGACCGTACCTCGACCCCAACCACGCCGGCGGAGCGTCACTCGGCACGGGCCGGGCCCGGCGCGCGGCGGCAGGGCCGGGTTCCCAACCGCTCAGCGGGAGACTCGACTTGTCCGGCCCCCAGGGCGCGCAGCTGAGGAAGGCCATTGCCTCGGTGCACCGGATCTGCCCGGAGTTCAATCCGGTACAGGTTCTGCGCCGCAGTGGACGTTCCGTACTGCTCGTCGGCACCACAGGCCGCGCGACCGCGGTCGCGAAGTGCTTACTGGATCACTCCCCCGCGTGGGCGGAGAGGTTCCAGCACGAAATAGCTGCCTACCGCGCCTTCGTCCGGCACCGCCCACCCGTGCGCGTGCCACGGCTGATCGCCGCGGACCCCGACAACTGCACCCTGGTCATCGAGCGGATGCCCGGCCGGGCCGCGGCGCTCACCCGGCATCCGGCGGAGGCTCCGCCGCGCGCCGATCTGCGGGCCGTGCTCGGCGCCATCACGCGGGTCAACGCGTGGCGGCCGCCGCCCGGCATCTTCGAGGCGCCGCTCGACTACGCCTCGCGGATCTCCCGGTACCACGCGCTGGGCCTGCTCACCGACCGGGACATGGGGGACCTGCAGAAGCTCCTCCACGGGGTCGCGCACGCGGCCGGCGGCCGCCAGAGCATGGGCCAGTTCTGTCACGGTGACGCGCTGCTCTCCAACATCCTCATGTCGCCGGCCGGTCCCGTACTGGTTGACTGGGAGCACGCCGGCTGGTACTTGCCGGGGTACGACCTGGCGACACTGTGGGCGGTGCTGGGTGACGCTCCGGCGGCGCGGCGGCAGATCAGTCAGCTGGCGCAGGCGCCGGGCACGGCCTCGCGGGACGCGTTCCTGGTGAACCTGATGCTCGTACTGACGCGGGAGATCCGTACGTACGAGACCGCTGTCCAGCGCACCATGCGCGAGGCCGCACCCGT
Source organism: Streptomyces sp. ISL-99 (assembly GCF_018614005.1). Lineage (NCBI taxonomy): Bacteria > Bacillati > Actinomycetota > Actinomycetes > Kitasatosporales > Streptomycetaceae > Streptomyces > Streptomyces sp. ISL-99. The sequence continues at coordinate 139,702 of NZ_JAGGPC010000005.1, read as the reverse complement.
GGGCGGGGCGACGGGGCAGGTGCCGGCGGGTGGCGTGTCGACCGGTGAGGAGCAGCGGCTGCTGCTCCGGCGGCTGCACGACGACTGCGCGATGGCCCGGCGGGCGGTTCGTGCGGCTGTCGGCACCCGCTGACGAAGAGGACAGAAGAGGGGAACGCACTGGCCCACCCGGTGATCGTCAACCGGGTGGGCCAATGGCATGGGCCAGGGGCTCTGCGCCCGAGGGCCGGGTAGGCGGTGACCTTGGGCGCCGTATTGCCGGCGGTGACGGGGATGTTGGCGTTGCCGGACTTGCCGGTGGAGTCGGTGACCTTCAGCTGGGCGTTGAAGTCGCCCCTTGGCCGTGTACGTGTGGGCGGGGTCGGCTGCGGTGGAGTCGTAGGTTCCGTCGCCGTCGAAGTCCCAGGCGTAGGTCAGGTTGTCGCCGTCCGCGTCGTGGCTGCCGGCGCGCGACGTCGTACGGCTGGTGCAGTCCGGCAACCGGGACGCCGTGCGGATGGTCCGCGAGGCCGGCCGCGCGGTCGGCGAGGTGCTGGCGGGCCTGGTCAACTTCTTCAACCCGGACACGGTGGTGCTGGGCGGGGCGCTGGCCGCCGTGCACGACCAGCTGCCGGCGGGTGTACGGGAGGCGGTGTACCGGCGGTCGCATCCGCTGGCGACGCATGTGCTGCGGATCGAGCCGAGCCGTACGGGCGAGAACGCGGCGGCGGCCGGCGCCGGGATCCTCGCGATCGAGCACGCGCTGTCGCCGGCGGAGGTGGACCGGGCGCCGGCGCGGGCGGCGTCCTGAGGCCGGTGGCGGGTGGGCGACGGCACAATGGGCGGTGTCACCCGCCCGCGTGCCGAAGCGCGCGGCACCGGGCGCCGGCGACGGAGGCTCGCAGTACCCGGCCGGGAAGGAAGTCATGATGAGCACGGACGGCAACACCGCGTACGGGAAGAAGACCTTCAAGCGGTCGAAGAGCCACTTCGCGGACCGCGTCACGGCCGACGGCAGGGACGGCTGGCCCGTCGAGGCGGGCCGCTACCGGCTCGTGGTGAGCCGCGCCTGCCCCTGGGCGAGCCGGGCGGTGGTCTCGCGCCGGCTGCTCGGTCTGGAGGACGCCCTTTCCCTCGCCGTCGCGGATCCGGTCCAGGACGACCGCAGCTGGCGGTTCACCCTCGATCCCGGGGGCCGCGACCCCGTACTGGGCATCCGGTACCTCAGCGCGGCCTACGACGCGCGGGAGAAGGGCTACCCCGGAGGGGTGAGCGTCCCGGCGCTCGTGGACGTACCGAGCGGCAAACTGGTCACCAACGACTACCAGCGGATCACGCTGGACTTCGCCACCGAGTGGACGGCTCTGCACCGGCCGGGTGCGCCCGATCTCTACCCGAAGCCGCTGCGCGGGGAGATCGACGAGGTCATGGAGGGCGTCTACCGCGACGTCAACAACGGCGTGTACCGGGCGGGCTTCGCGACGGACCAGGGCGAGTACGAGGGCGCCTGCCGGGACGTGTTCCGGCGGCTCGGCCTGCTGTCGCAGCGGCTCGCGGACCGCCGCTATCTCGTCGGGGACACCATCACGGAGGCGGACATCCGGCTGTTCACGACGCTCGTGCGGTTCGACGCGGTCTACCACGGACATTTCAAGTGCAACCAGTGGAAGCTGACCGAGGACCCTGTGCTGTGGGCGTACGCGCGGGACCTTTACCAGACGCCCGGTTTCGGGGACACCGTCGATTTCGACCACATCAAGCGCCATTACTACCAGGTGCACACCGGCATCAATCCGACCGGGATCGTGCCGCTGGGGCCGGATCTGCCCGGGTGGCTGGCTCCGCATCACCGGGAGGAGCTGGGCGGGCGTCCGTTCGGTGACGGTACGCCGCCGGGGCCGGTGCCGGCGGCCGAGCGGGTCCCGGCGGCGGGCCGGCCGTAGCCGGTTCCCGCGGAGCTTTTCCCCACCCCGCCCCTTCCCGAACTGGGGCTCCGCCCCAGACCCCGGTCCTCAAACGCCGGACGGGCTGAATGGTTGCCGCTGCGCGGCATATCCAGCCCGCCCGGGGGTCTGGGGGCTTGCCCCCCGCGGCGGAGCCGCAAATGTCACGGCCGGGAAGGGGCGGGGTGGGGAAAGAAACGCACTTGCCGTACTCGGACATGCGCCTCCGGCAGCTGCGAGGGAAGCTGGACGCCCCTGCTGACCCGGTGCGTACGAGAGGTGCCGATGGATCCCGTCGAGGCGCTGGAACGGATCGCGTTCCTGCTGGAACGGGCCCAGGCCCCCACCTATCGCGTACGCGCGTTCCGCACGGCCGCCGCCGCCGTTGCCGCGCTCCCCGAGGGGGAGACGGAGAGCCGCGCGGCCGCCGGCTCGCTGGAGACGCTCAAGGGCGTCGGGCCGAAGACGGCGCAGGTGGTGCGCGAGGCGCTGGGGGGCGGGATGCCCGCCTATCTGAAGCGGCTGGAGGAGGAGAGCGCGGGGCCGCGGACCGAAGGCGGTGAGCACCTGCGTGCGCTGCTGCGCGGCGACTGCCATCTGCACTCGGACTGGTCGGACGGCGGAAGCCCCATCGAGGCGATGGGGCGTACGGCGGCCGCCCTGGGCCACGAGTGGGCGGTTCTCACCGACCACTCCCCCCACCTGACCGTCGCCAGCGGACTGTCTCCCGAACGGCTGCGCGAGCAGCTGGAGGTGGTGGCCGAACTCAATGAGCGCTGGGCCCCGTTCCGCCTTCTCACGGGCATCGAGTGCGACATCCTCCTCGACGGTTCGCTGGATCAGGAACCCGAGCTGCTGGACCGGCTCGACATCGTGGTGGTGTCCGTGCACTCCAAGCTGCGCATGGACGCCGCCGCGATGACCCGCCGCATGGTCGCCGCCGTGAGCAATCCGCACGCGGACATCCTCGGGCACTGCACGGGCCGGCTGCTCACCGGGCGCGGGCGGCCCGAGTCGCAGTTCGACGCCGACGAGGTCTTCGCCGCCTGCGCGGCCTCGGGCACGGCCGTGGAGATCAACTGCCGGCCCGAGCGTCTCGATCCGCCCCGGAGGCTGCTGCGCCGGGCCGTCGACGCGGGCGTGCTGTTCTCGGTCGACACCGACGCGCACGCGCCCGGTCAGCTCGACTGGCAGATCTACGGGTGTGCCAGGGCCGAGGAGTGCGGGGTGCCGCCCGAGCGGGTCGTGAACACCTGGGCCATGGACGACCTCCTGGCGTGGGCTCGTACGGGCGAGTCACCGTCCGGTGCCTGAACCGGTGCCTGAACCGGCGCGTGCTGGGGCAGACGAGGAGAGAGTGTGTGAACGCGAACCACCAGGAGGCCTCATGAGCGCCGAAGCATGGACGCTGCTCGTCGTCGCCGTCGTCCTGGTGGTGGCGACGCTCGCCGTGGCGGTGTTCGTTCTCGTACGGCTGGTGCGCGCCCGCCGGGGTCTGCGAGCGGCGGGACTGCCGGAAGGGCGCCCCTGGGTCTTCTGGGCCGCTGTCGCCTACCTCGTGCTGCCGACGGATCTTGTACCGGACCCGGTATACCTCGACGACATCGGCGTACTGGTGCTCGCCCTGAGGTCGCTGCGCGCGGACCGCGATGTGACCTGACGGCGACTCTGTTCTCTGGGTGCGGTCATTGGTTCACACCACTGACGCTCCGCAGGCCCGTTCGCCATCCGCCGCGAAACTCCCCGCCACCCGCCCTGACGTGCTGAATCCGGGCGGTACGCGCCTCATTGACGGATCGTCCGGGACCCGGTACCCCTGTACTCGCTCGCGTACCGCCCGTCTCTGGAGGCCGCAGTGCGAGGATCCGTCACGTCACCGTCCACGAGCGACGCGCGCAGACGCGTATGGCAGGCGGGAGGTCTCGTGGCGTCAGCGGCGCTGGTGCTGCCGCTGCTGTCAGCCGGCCCTTCCGCCACCGCCGAGCGGCCCGCGCGGCCCGGGTCCGGCAGCTTGCAGCGCGATTTCGCGGCGGCCGCCGCACAGTACCGGGTGCCGCAGAGTGTGCTGCTCGGTGTGTCGTATCTGCAGTCCCGCTGGGACGCACACGGCGGCGCGCCGAGCGTGACCGGCGGCTACGGCCCGATGCACCTCACCGACGTCGAGACGGCCCTCGAAGAGGCGCCGCATCACTCGGACTCCGGAGAAGACCCGCGCGGTGACGACTCCCGGCCCGCGCGGACCGGTGGTGAGGCAGAGCTGCCGAAGGCGTCCGAACTCCCCGCCCGGCTGAAGACCCTGGAGCGGGCCGCCGCCCTCACCCGGCTGCCGGACGAGCAGTTGCGGCACAGCCCCTCGGCGAACGTCCGGGGCGGGGCGGCGCTCCTGGCCGCCGCGCAGAAGCAGCTCGGACGACCGCTGAGCACGGACCCGGCCGACTGGTACGGCGCGGTCGCCCTCTTCTCCGGAGCCGACGACACGGCGACCGCGACGACGTACGCGAACGATGTGTACGACGTGATCCGGGCGGGTGAGCGGCGTACCACCGACAGCGGCCAGCAGGTCACCCTGCCCGGCGCCCCGGAGCTCGTGCCCGACCGGACACAGGTCGCGGACCTGGGCCTGCGCACCGCCGACACCGGGCCGACCGAGTGTCCGAGGACGGTGGCGTGCGAGTGGATTCCCGCCCCGTACGAGGAGTTCGGGGACGGCGACTATGGCAACCACGACAAGGGCGACCGGCCCATGAGCCAGGGGATCGACTACATCGTCGTCCACGACACCGAGGCCACCTGGGACACGACGCTGAAGCTGGTCCAGAATCCGGAGTACGTGTCCTGGCAGTACTCGCTGCGTTCCACGGACGGGCACATCGCGCAGCACGTACCCCTCAAGGACGTGGCCTGGCACGCGGGCAACTGGTACATCAACTCCAAGTCCGTGGGACTGGAACACGAGGGTTTCCTGACCTCGCCGGACGCCTGGTACACCGAGGCGATGTACCGCACGTCGGCGCGGCTGGTGAAGTACCTGGCGAAGCGGTACGGCATCCCGCTCGACCGGCAGCACATCCTGGGCCACGACAACGTCCCCGGCCCGGTCACCGCGAACATCCGCGGGATGCACACCGACCCGGGCCCGTACTGGGACTGGGCGCACTACTTCAAGCTGCTCGGCCGGCCCTTCACTCCGACGGCCGGCCCGGACAGCGGTGTGGTGACGATCCGGCCCGAGTACGCCAGGCACCAGCCGCTCTACACGGGCTGCGTGAAGGCCGGTCAGCCGTGCGCCCCGCACGGCTCGGGCGCGGTCCGGCTGCACACCGGGCCGGACGCCGACGCTCCGCTGGTGAAGGACATCGGGCTGCGCCCCGGCGGCCAGGACTCGACGACCGGCGTCAACGACACCGGCGCCCGCGCCTCGACGGGGCAGCAGTACGCCGTCGCCGAGCGCAGCGGCGACTGGACCGCGATCTGGTATCTCGGGCAGAAGGCCTGGTTCCACAATCCGCGCACGCAGCCGACGGCGGTGAACGCCCGGGGGCTGCTGCTGACGCCGGAGGACGGCGCCGCCGACGTGCCGGTGTACGGGCGGGCGTACCCGGAGGCGGCGGCGTACGCCGGGACGTCCGTACCGGTGCAGGCTCTCTCGCCGCTGCCGTACAAGCTGCTCGCCGGACAGCGCTATGTGGTGGGCGACCGCGCACCGGGGGAGTACTTCTTCGCGCCGACGTTCGAGACCTCGGGGCATCGGGTGATTCGCGGCAAGGAGGCGTACTACGAGATCCAGTTCGGGCACCGGGTGGCCTATGTGAAGGCCTCTGACGTGCGCGTACTCACCTCGTAGGAAGGACAGGGGAGGAAACGGGGCGCCATCGGCCACGACCGGCGATGGCGCCCTTTTGTGTGACTGACCGGCGCGTGGCGTGGGCCGTACGGGCGACGGGTAGGGCTGGGCCGGAATTGACCGGTCCGCGCCGTGGTGGGGGTGCGGACGTCCTGGAAAGGCCGGACGTACATGGCACAGCAGCCCTTCACCTTGCCGGATTTCTACGTTCCGTATCCGGCGCGGCTCAATCCTCACGTCGACGAGGCGCGTCGGCACACGAGGGAGTGGGCGCGCCGGATGCAGATGCTGGAAGGCTCAGGCATCTGGGAGGAGCGCGACCTCGAAGCCCATGACTACGCACTGCTCTGCGCGTACACCCATCCCGACTGCTCGTCCGAAGTGCTGGCGCTGGTCACCGACTGGTACGTGTGGGTCTTCTTCTTCGACGACCACTTCCTGGAGACCTTCAAGCGGACGCTGGACCGGGAGGGCGGGAAGCGCTACCTCGACCGGCTGCCGGCGTTCATGCCGATGGATCTGGCGGACGGTACGCCGGAGCCGGAGAATCCGGTCGAGGCGGGGCTCGCGGACCTGTGGGCGCGGACCGTGCCGAGCATGACCGGCGCGTGGCGGGAACGGTTCGCCGAGTCGACCAGGAATCTGCTCAGCGAATCCCTGTGGGAACTCTCCAACATGGACAAGGGGCGGATCGCCAACCCCGTCGAGTACATCGAGATGCGCCGGAAGGTCGGCGGGGCGCCCTGGTCGGCGGGGATCGTCGAGTTCGCCGCGAACGCGGAGGTCCCGGCGTCGGTGGCCCACTCCCGCCCGCTCGGCGTGCTGCGCGATGCGTTCTCGGACGCGGTGCATCTGCGCAACGACCTCTTCTCGTACCAGCGCGAGGTCGAGGACGAGCAGGAGAACAGCAACGGTGTACTGGTCCTGGAGCACTTCCTGGGGTGTACGACGCAGGATGCGGCCGAGGCCGTCAACGATCTGCTGACTTCGCGGCTCCAGCAGTTCGAGAACACCGCGCTCACCGAAGTCGGGCCGCTGTGCGCCGAGAAGGGGCTGAGCCCCGCCGAGACCGCCGCCGTACTGGCGTACACGAAGGGTCTCCAGGACTGGCAGTCGGGCGGGCACGAGTGGCACATGCGATCGAGCCGGTACATGAACGGGGGCGGGGCGGCGGCCGGGCCCGCCGGGAGCGGCTGGGGGATGACGGCGGCGACACTGCGCTTCACCCCGCGGGCCGAGGCGGCGCGCCTGCGCAAGCACAGCCATGTGCCGTACCAGCACGTCGGTCCGTCCATCGTGCCCGACCTGGACTTGCCGTACGGGCTCACGCTCAGTCCACACCTGGCGGGCGCGCGGGACCGGAACATCGAGTGGGCGCGGCGGATGGGGATGCTGGAGCCGCAGCTGGGGCGGCCGGGGTCGGGCGTCTGGGACGAGCGGCGGGCGCGCAACATCGACCTGCCGCTCTGCTCGGCGGGCCTGCATCCGGAAGCGACGCCGCAGGAGCTGGACCTGTCGTCGAACTGGCTGACCTGGGGGACGTACGGCGACGACCTCTACCCCGTGATCTACGGGCGCACCCGCGACCTGGCCGGGGCGCACGCGGCGAACGAGCGGCTGCGGCTGTTCATGCCGCTGGACGGTGAGCCCACGCCGGAGCCGTCCGACGCGATGGAGCGGGGGCTCGCCGACCTGTGGGAACGGACGGCCGGGCCGATGGACGACGCTTCGCGGCGTACGTTCCGCAAGTCGGTCGAGGACATGATCGCGAGCTGGGAGTGGGAGCTGGCGAACCAGGCGCAGCACCGCGTGCCCGACCCGGTCGACTACATCGAGATGCGGCGGTTCACCTTCGGCGCGGACATGACGATGCGGCTGTGCCGGCTCTCGCACGGGGACCGGGTGCCCGACGACGTCTACCGGAGCGGGCCGATCCGCTCGCTGGAGAACTCCGCGGTCGATTACGCCACGCTGATCAACGACCTCTTCTCGTACCAGAAGGAGATCGAGTACGAGGGCGAGGTGCACAATCTCGTCCTGGTGGTGCAGAACTTCTTCGGGGTGGACTATCCGACGGGCGTCGACATGGTGCACGAGCTGATGAAGGGGCGGATGGAGCAGTTCCAGCATGTCATCGAGGCCGAACTGCCCGTCCTCTACGAGGACTTCGCGCTGGACGCCGAGGCGCGGGAGATCCTCGACGGCTATGTGCGTGAGCTCCAGAACTGGCTGGCCGGGATCCTGAACTGGCACCGCGAATGCGTCCGTTACCGCGACGAGGACCTGCGGGGCGGCACCGGCGGCGCCCCGTGGCACCTGAGTGGCCCCACGGGACTGGGCACTTCGGCTGCCCGGGTCGTCACCCTGCTGGGCCGGCCGGCCACGGCGCACGCGTAGCACTGTGCGGCGCGGGTGAACAGGCCGACGCGTACGGCCTGTTCACCGGCGGGGGACGTGGTCAGCGCCGCTCGTCGATGCCCGCCTGGCCGAAGGTGGCGGGCACCGGCAGGTTGTCGAGCCGGCCGACCGGCCAGGCGACCACCACGGCGCGCCCCACCACCTCGTCCACGGGCACCATGCCCGCGCCGGGCTCGTGCTGGTGGTAGCGGGAGTCGCCGGATGCCTGCCGGTGGTCGCCCATCACCCAGAGGTGACCGCTGGGCACCGTGACCTTGAACTGTCCGCCCGGGTCCGTGCTGCATGCCGTGTTGCCGGGGAAGACGTACGGCTCGTCGAGTGCCTTGCCGTTGACCTTGAGCGGGCCGGCGCCGTTGCACTCCACGGTGTCGCCGCCGACTCCGACGACCCGCTTGATCAGGTCCTTCTCCTCGGCGGACGGCATCAGTCCGATGAAGCTGAGCGCCTTCTGGACGGCGTTGGTCCGCGGGATCGGCTCGTTCTTCAGCCACTCGCCCGGGTCGTGGAAGACGACGACCTCGCCGCGCTCCGGCTCGGAGCCGAACCACGGGGTCAGCTTGTCGACGAGGACCCGGTCGCCCTTCTGGAGGGTGTTCTGCATGGAGTCCGAGGGGATGGAGAACGCCTGCAGCAGGAACGTCTTCACCAGCAGCGCCAGCAGCAGCGCGATCAACACGAGGAGCGGGAGCTCCTGCCAGAAGGGGCGCTGCTTCCTCACCTTCGGATACTGCGTTTCCGGTTCCCCGACTGCCACATCTCCCACAACCACTCCTCGCCTCACAGGGACTGCTCAGCCCTGCTGGAACAGCTCCGCGGGCAGGGGCTTCAGCAGCGCGTACAGGTCGTCGGTGATCGGCCGGTCCCAGCTGGCGATGGTGACGAGCACATTGTCGCTGCGGTCGAACTGTACGCAGGAGATGCGGCTTTCGGAGAGTTTGATACGGCGCACGATCAGGAGGTTGTCGCCCTGCATGACCGGCATGTCCTCGCTGCCGGTCACCGTGACGGGCTCGTCGTTCTCGAGCGCCAGGAGCAGCTGCGCCACCTCGAAGGGCACCTGGCCCTCCTCCAGCTCCCTCGCGGGCGAGCCCTCCGGCAGGTTGCCGATGATCATCGCGGGGCCGCGGCCGCCGAACAGGTCATAGCGCAGGAAGACACCCTGGCAGCTGCCGTCGGGCGCGGGCAGCAGGCCCGCTCCGAGGTTGCCCGGCCAGTCGCCCGGGTCCATGGCCAGGACATCGAATTCCGGGCCCGCGGGCGTGGCGGAGGGGCGGCGGCGGAGGAAGGACATGCCGCCATGGTACGTGGCCCGGGCGGCCTTCCGGCGTCAGGGGCGGCCCCGTGCGCGGGGCCGCTCCCGGCCCCGGTCCCCGGTCGCCGTACGGCTCGGTTCCAGCCCGTACGACGGTCGGGGCGCCGGGGCGAAAAGCCCAGTCCGCCTCTGGGTCAGCCTCTAGGTCAGGTCGAAGGCGCCGTTTCGCGCGTTCACGACGAAGGCGCGCCACTCGGCCGGGTTGAAGATCAGTGGGCTGCCGGGTGCGGTGGCGTTGCGCATGGCGATGAAGCCCTCGACGAACGCGATCTGAACGTCGCCCGCCCCCTGACTGCCCGACTGCCAGTCCGCTTTGCTCAGGTCCAGCTGCTCCGGCTTGTCCCAGCCCGTAACCCGCTGCGCAGTGATGCTCTCGGCCACGTCCCTGCTCCTCCCGGTTCGTCGTCCGCCGGTCAGCCTAGCCATCGACTCCGGGAGTGGACAGGCCACGTCAGCACTGCCGTGGCCCGTCCGCCGGGCCGGGCCCCTCAGGAAGCCGGCGGTTCGGCGCCGACCAGCCACATGGAGAAGAACTGGGCGCCGCCGCCATAGGCATGGCCCAGGGCCCTGCGGGCGCCGTCGACCTGGTGCTCCCCGGCCTGGCCGCGCACCTGGAGGGCGGCCTCGGCGAAGCGGATCATGCCGGAGGCGCCGATGGGGTTGGTGGACAGGACGCCGCCGGACGGGTTGACGGGCAGGTCGCCGTCGAGCTCGGTGACGCCGGACTCGGTGAGCTTCCAGCCCTCTCCCTCGGCGGCGAATCCCAGGTTCTCCAGCCACATCGGCTCGTACCAGGAGAACGGCACGTACATCTCGACGGCGTCGATCTCCCGGCGCGGATCGGTGATGCCCGCCTGCCGGTAGACGTCGGCGGCGCAGTCCCTGCCCGCCTGCGGGGAGACGAAGTCCTTGCCGGCGAAGAGGGTGGGTTCGCTTCGCATGGCGCCGCCGTGCACCCAGGCGGGCGGGTGCGGCGCGCGGGCGGCGCCCGTACGGCCCGTGAGGATCATCGCGCAGGCCCCGTCGGAGGAGGGGCAGGTCTCGGAGTAGCGGACGGGGTCCCAGAGCATGGGCGACGCCTGGACCTTCTCCAGGGTGATGTCGTGCTCGTGGAGGTGGGCGTACGGGTTCTTGAGTGCGTTGCGGCGGTCCTTGTACGCGACGACGGAGCCCACGGTGTCGGGTGCGCCGCTGCGGCGCATGTACGCCCGTATGTGCGGCGCGAAGAATCCGCCGGCCCCGGCGAGCAGGGGCTGCTGGAACGGGACGGGCAGGGACAGGCCCCACATCGCGTTCGACTCGGACTGCTTTTCGAAGGCGAGGGTGAGGACCGTGCCGTGGACGCGGGCGGCGATCAGGTTCGCGGCGACGAGGGCGGTGGATCCGCCGACGGAGCCCGCCGTGTGGACGCGGAGCATGGGTTTGCCGACGGCTCCCAGCGCGTCGGCCAGGTAGAGCTCCGGCATCATCACGCCCTCGAAGAAGTCGGGGGCCTTGCCGATGACGACGGCGTCGATGCCGGCCCAGGTCAGCTGGGCGTCGTCGAGGGCGCGCTGGGCCGCTTCGCGCACGAGCCCGGCGATCGAGACGTCCCTGCGGGCGGCCACGTGCTTGGTCTGGCCGATGCCCACGACCGCTACGGGCTCCTTGCCCGTGACTGTCCCGCTCATGACTCCCCTTCCAGGACGGCGACGAGGTTCTGCTGCAGGCAGGGCCCCGAGGTGGCGTGCGCGAGCGCGCGGTCGGACGCGCCCCGGTGGATACGGGCCGCCGCCTCGCCGATCCTGATGAGCCCGGCCGCCATGACGGGGTTGGCGGCGAGCGCCCCGCCGGACGGGTTGACGTTCACGTCGTCACCGAGGCGCAGCGCCTTGCGCAGGACGACCTCCTGCGAGGTGAAGGGCGCGTGCAGCTCGGCGGTGTCCACGAAGGGGGCACCTCCCATGCCCTTCAGGCCATGGGGGATTTCGAAGGCCCCGGCCCGCTCGGCTGCCTGCCGGGCCGACGGGGAGTCGGTGAGGTCGCGTACGCCCAGGCTGTGCGCCTCGATGCGGTGGTCCATGCCGCGGATCCAGGCGGGTCGCTCGCACAGCCCGCGCGCGGTGTCGCCGGCCGCCAGGATCACCGCTGCCGCGCCGTCCGAGATGGGCGGGCAGTCGCCCGTACGCAGCGGCTGTACGAGGTAGTCGCCGGCGGGGACGGGCCCGCTGAGCGGGGCGTGCGGATTGGCCGCGGCGGCGGCGCGGCTGCGGGCCGCGACCGCCGCGAGGGCGGGCTCGTCGGTGTCGCCCGCGTCGATCAGGGCCTGCGCCTGGAGCGCGGCCAGGGACACGGAGTCCGGCCAGAGGGGGGCGACGTAGTACGGGTCGAGCTGGCGGGTGAGGACGTCGCGGATCTCGCCGGGTGAGGTCTTGCCGTACGCGTAGACGAGCGCGGTGTCGGCCTCGCCGGTCAGGAGCTTGACCCAGGCCTCGTAGAGCGCCCAGGCACCGTCCATCTCCACATGGGACTCGGAGATCGGGGGCCAGGCGCCGACGCCGTCGAGGGCCATGGTGAAGGAGAAGGCGCGGCCCGCGAGGTAGTCGCTCGAACCGGAGCAGGTGAAGCCGATGTCGCTGGTCTTCAGCCCTGTCTGCCCGAGGACGTCGTGCAGCACCGGCATCAGCATCTCGACTTCGGACAGCTCGTCGCTGCGCCGCCGGTGATCCGTCTGCGCGAAGGCCACGATCGCGATCTCGCGCATCAGATCAGCTCCTTGTACGCGTCGTAGTCGGCGTCCGGTTCGCCGGTGGGCCGGTAGTGGTCGGGGTAGCGGCCGCCCGGGGTCCACACCGGTTCGACGCGCAGCCCCATGCGCACCTGGTCGTACGGGATGCCGCCGATCCGGCCGTGCAGGGCGAGGTCGGCGCCGTCGAGTGCGATGTGCGCGTAGACGTACGGGACTTCGATGTCGAGGTTGCGCGCCTTGATGTTGACGATGCAGAACGTGGTGACGGTGCCTCGGGGGCCGACCTCGACGCGTTCGGCGGTCGCGATGCCGCAGGTGGGGCAGGCGCCGCGGGGCGGGACGTACACCTTGCGGCAGGAGGGGCAGCGCTCGCCGACGGTGCGCCGCTCGGCGAGCGCGTTGATGTAGTCGGTGGGGGCGCGGCCGGGGCTGTACGTGTAGTCGAGGCGGGCGGGGGTGGTGATGCCGGTGACGGGGTCGGCGAACCGGCCGTCGTGCGGGGTGTGGCGGCCCTTTTCGCTCTCGTACGGTTCGAAGCAGGCGATGTCGGTGATGGCGCCCGTGGGTTCGGCGGCCCAGCGGATACGTACACGCATGCCGGTGCGTACGGCGTCGGGGCCCGGCGCGTCCAGTACGTGCAGGAGGGCGGTGTCGGCGCCGTCGAGCCTCACCAGCACCCAGGCGAAGGGCGTGCGCAGCGGCTGGTCGCGGCGCGGGGCCGGGTTCCAGGCCCAGGTGGTGACGGTGCCGGTCGGGGCGACCTCGACGAGGTCGCGGATCTCTTCGGCGGTGACCGGGTCGTACTCGACGGGCGGCACGAGTACTCCGCCGCCGGCGGTCTTCACCCCGAGGACGGTGCGCTCGCGCAGGCCGGTGAGGAAGGCGCTCTGTACGGGGCCGAGGGAGCGGGTGAAGGGGAATTCGACAACGAGCGGGGCACGCAGCACCTCCGGGGAGGGGGCGGCAGTCATGGGCAAAGCTCCATTCTCCGTGGCGCGCGGGGCTGTCTCCGGCGGATGCCGGTGGAGGTCGGGCGGCTTGGCCGGCGCGGTGGTCGCACGGTCATGCCCGCCGGTAGGCGGGCGGGCGTTTCTCGGCGAAGGCGCGGGCGCCCTCCTTGGCGTCGGCGGTGCCGAAAACGGGCCAGCCGCGCTTAAGTTCGGCCGCGAGACCCTCGGTCTCGGTCATCTCCGCCGTCTCGTACACCGATGCCTTGACCGCCTCGACGGCGAGCGGGCCGCAGGCGTTGATCTGCTCGGCGATGGCGAGGGCCTTGTCGAGGGCGGTGCCGTCGGGGACGACGTGGCCGACGAGCCCGATGCGTTCGGCTTCCGGCGCCGAGTACGGGCGGCCGGTGAGCAGCATCTCCAGGGCGTGCGTACGCGGGATCTGGCGTGGCAGGCGTACGGTCGAGCCGCCGATGGGGAACAGGCCCCTTCTGACCTCGAAGAGGCCGAAGGTCGCGCTCTGGGCCGCGACACGGATGTCGGTGCCCTGGAGCATCTCCGTACCGCCGGCGACGCAGTACCCCTCGACGGCGGCGACGACCGGCTTGCGTGGACGATGGTGGCGGAGCATCGCCTTCCAGTGGAGGTCGGGGTCGGCCTTCATCCGGTCGCGGTACTGGTCGCCGCCGCCCATTCCGTTGTCGCCCGCGAGGGCTTTGAGGTCCATGCCGGCGCAGAAGTCACCGCCCGCGCCGGTCAGTACGACGGAGCGGATCTCGTCGTCCGCGTCGGCGGCGAGCCAGCCGTCGTACAGCCCTACCAGCATCGGCAGCGACAGCGCGTTCTTCGCCTCCGGCCTGTTCAAGGTGAGTACCAGCGTGGCGCCTTCGCGCTCCAGGGTGAGGTGTTCCGTACCACGCATTGACTGCCTCCCGTCTCAGGAACGAGAACAGGTTGCAGTAGGGCGGCGCCCACTTCAATAGTTTTCTGACACTCAGTCAGTTTCATTGGGTCCGGCCTCTTCCCACTTGGGACGGCCTTTGCTCTGATGGCCGTCGAGTGACCGTCGAGCAAACCGCAGCCCGGGTCAGGAGGAACGGTGGAGTACAACCTTGCCGACCTGTTCGAGTCGGTCGTCGACGCGGTCCCAGGCCGTGAGGCGCTCGTGTACGTCGACCATCCCGGTACGGGCGTGGAGCGCAGGCTCACGTACGCCGAGCTGGACGCGGCGGCCAACCGCGTCGCCCACCACCTCGTCGACGCGGGCGTGAAGCCGGGCGAGCACCTGGGGCTGCACCTCTACAACGGCATCGAGTACCTCCAGACCGTGCTGGGCTGCCTCAAGGCGCGCGTCGTCCCCGTCAATGTCAACTACCGCTACGTGGAGGAGGAGCTGGTCCACCTCTACCGCGACGCCGACCTGGTGGCGCTGGTCTTCGACGCCGAGTTCACCGAGCGCGTCGCGGCCGCCCTGCCCCGGACGGACAAGCTCCGGCATCTCGTACGGGTGGGTACGCCGCCCGGCGGCGCGCCGGAGCCCGCGATCCTGCCGGTGCCGTTCGCGGAGGCCGAGGCGTCCGGGGCGGCCGGGCGGGGGTTCGGGCCGCGCTCGGCCGACGACCAGTTCATCATCTACACCGGCGGTACGACCGGCATGCCGAAGGGTGTGATGTGGCGGCAGGAGGACTTGTTCTTCGCCGGCCTCGGCGGCGGGGCGCCGACCGGTGAGCCGGTGAAGTCCCCGCAGGAGCTGGCGGAGCGGGTGGCGGCCGGGGGTGACGGGATCACCTTCTTCCCCACTCCCCCGCTGATGCACGGCACGTCGACGCTCACCGCGTTCATCGGGTTCTTCTTCGGCCAGCGGGTCGTCGTCCACCGCAAGTTCGTGCCGCACGAGGTGCTCCGTACGATCGAGAAGGAGAAGGTCACCAGCGTGTCGCTGGTCGGCGACGCCATGCTGCGGCCGCTGATCGACGCGTTGAACGGGCCGATGAAGGGCACCGACTGCTCGTCGTTGTTCAGCGTCTCCTCGTCGGGCGCGATCATGTCGGAGACGGTGCGCGAGCAGTTCCAGGCGCTGGTGCCGAATGTGATGCTGCTGAACAACTTCGGGTCGTCGGAGTCCGGCTTCAACGGCACGGCGACGGACGACTCGGGCCCCGGCAAGGGGTTCAGGCTGCGGGTCAACTCCCGTACCGCAGTGGTCGATCCGGCGACGTACGCACCGGCCGCGCCCGGCGAGGTGGGCCGCATCGCGCAGCGCGGGCATGTCCCGCTGGGCTACTACAACGACCCCGAAAAGACCGCCGAGACCTTCTTCGAGGCGGACGGCGAGCGGTGGGTGCTGCTGGGCGACATGGCGACGGTGGACCAGACCGGCATCGTCACCGTGCTCGGACGGGGCTCGCAGTGCATCAACACGGGCGGCGAGAAGGTGTACCCGGAGGAGGTCGAGCAGGCGCTCAAGTCCCATCCGGATGTGTACGACGCGCTGGTCGCCGGGGTACCGGACGAGAAGTGGGGCAACCGGGTGGCAGCCGTGGTGCAGCTGCGCGGGGGCGCGAAAGCGCCGGACCTCGACGCGATCCAGGCACACTGCCGGTCCCGGCTCGCGGGATACAAGATTCCCCGGCAGCTGGTGATCACCACGGAGATACAGCGCTCGCCGAGCGGCAAGGCGGACTACCGGTGGGCCCGTTCGGTCGCGGCGGGCACCGGCGGCCCTTAGCCGGCCGCCGGTCCCCAGCGGTCCGGGGCGCGGTCCCGGTGCCCGGTCCCCCACCGCGCCCGGTGGCGACGACGCGTCAGTCGCGGTCGACGTCCTCGCTCAGGATGTCGCCGGTCGTCGCGTCGATGTCGAACGTGGTCTTGTTCCAGTCGTCGGTGGTCACGACCTCGACGGACCAGATGACGTCACCACTGTCGGTGTCGTCCAGCTCCATGGAGGTGACCGTGCCCTTCTTCCGGTCGGTGGCGGCCTTGGCCACCTGCTCCGGAGTCTGCTTGACCTTGGTGAGCCATTCGGCCCGTTCGCGCTTGTCGTCGGCGTCCTGACCCGGGTCCGTCCGGGACCGGATCACGTCGCCGGACGCGGCGTCGATGCGGACGGTGTGCTCCGTACCGTCCTTCTCGGAGACCTCAGCCACCCATACCGAACCACCCGCACCCGGGCTCGGGCTGGGGCTCGGGCTCGGGCTGCCGTCGGGGCTCGCGGTGGGGCTCGCGGTGGCGGCCCCGCCGGCCGAGCGCTTCAGCTCGATCGACAGCAGCGTGCTGCCCGGCACCTCACCCACGGCCGTGGCGGCGACCTTGGCGGCGGTGACCTTGGCGGTCGGGACCAAGGCCTTGCGCGCGGCCTGGTCCTCGGTGAGCCGGGGGGAGCCCGTGGGGCTCGGCGAGACGGTCTGCCGCACCTCCGGCTGCCCGGCGGCGGCGCGGGGCGACTTGGAGTCACCGCTGTTCCCGCAGCCGCTGACGAGCGCGGCGACGGCTACAGCGCAGAGGGCGGCAATACGGACACGCCGGGCCTGCGGGACGACGGCGCGGTACACATGAGTGGGCTGAAGGTTCATGACCGCACGATTAACCTCCCGGCCGCCCCGGCATGTCGTCCGACGGCAAGAGTCACCCGATCGCACGGCCGTTCGCCGCTCCTGCCGGGCAAGGGAGCAGATGACGGTCCGGCAAGCCGGTTCACCGGCCGGGCGGGGAACCGAGCAGGCGCGTGACCGCCCGCCCGAAGACCAGACGGCCCGCGCGCTCGATCACCTTGTCGAACGCCCGGGGGAGTCCCCGCAGCCGCAGATCCTCGGTCCAGACGACCAGGGCCCCACCAGGAGCCGGACGTACGCCGATCTCGGCCCATCCCAGTACCACCCCGCCCCGCTTCTCCAGCCTGCAGTGGCCGGCTCCCCCGGCCACCGGCGGGTCCCAGGCCACGACCTCCATCGGATCGGCGAAGCCGACGCGCCCGATGCCTGTGCGGGCCACGAGCACCGTCCCGGTGGCCGTCGGCGGTGGGGTGGTGACGGTGATACGGGTGAGCGGGGCCTGGGCGGCATGGTGTTCCCACACGGTCAGGCGCCGCCATGCCTCGTCGGCGGAGAGAGGTGTTCGGCGTTCGATACGGAAGAGGGCCACGGTCCGACCTTAAAAGGCCTGCGGGGCAGCAGGCACCGTTGCAGGATGGGGGCATGCTGCTGGCCACACTCGCCCGGGTCTCGCTGGAGATCGCCTCGACGTCCGCGCGCTCGCGCAAGACCGCGCTGCTTGCGGAGCTCTTCCGCAGCGCCGGGCCCGACGACGTACCGATTGTGATTCCGTACCTGGCGGGCCGCCTCCCCCAGGGCCGCATCGGTATCGGCTGGAGCCTGCTGCGGGAGCCCGTCACGCCCGCCGACTCACCCACGCTGACCGTGCGCGAGGTGGACGCGGTGCTGACCGCGTTCGCGGGGGTCGCCGGGGCCGGATCGCAGACGCAGCGGGCGCGGCTGGTGCGGGAGCTGATGGGGGCGGCGACCGTAGAGGAGCAGAAGTTCCTCTTCGGGCTGCTCACGGGCGAGGTGCGGCAGGGCGCGCTGGACGCGCTGGCGGCGGAGGGACTGGCCGCGGCGGCGTCGGTGCCTGCCGCCGATGTGCGGCGAGCGGTGATGCTGGGCGGTTCGCTGGTCGAGGTCGGCCGGGCGCTGCTGAGCGAAGGGCCGGCGGCGCTCGCGGAGTTCAGCCTCCAGGTGGGCCGCGCCGTGCCGCCGATGCTCGCGCATCCCGGGCAGAACGTCGATGCGGCGGTCGGCAAACTCGGTCCGTGCGCGGTGGAGGAGAAGCTGGACGGTATCCGGGTGCAGGTGCACCGCGACGGCGAGCGGGTACGCGTCTTTACGCGCACCCTGGACGACATCACGGACCGCGTACCGGAACTCACGTCCGTCGCGGCCGAGTTGGCCGGCGACGGGTTCATTCTCGACGGTGAGGTCATCGCTTTCGACCCGGACGGCAGGCCGCTCCCCTTCCAGGACATCGCGGGCCGCGTCGGCTCCCGTCTCGACGTGGCGGCGGCGCGCGAGGCGCTGCCCCTGTCCCCGGTCTTCTTCGACGTGCTGGCGCTCGACGGGGAGGTCCTCCTGGATCTGCCCTACCGGGAGAGGTACGAGCGGCTGGCGCGGCTGGTGCCCGAGCCGATGCGCGTACGCCGGACGGAGGTGGCCGGCGCCGACGAAGCGCCGCGGGCCGAGGAGTTCCTGGCCCGGACGCTGGGGCGCGGCCACGAAGGGGTGGTGCTCAAGGCTCTGGACGCGCCGTACCAGGCCGGGCGGCGCGGCACGTCGTGGCTCAAGGTGAAGCCCGTACACACGCTCGACCTGGTGGTGCTGGCCGCCGAGTGGGGCCACGGGCGGCGTACCGGCAAACTCTCCAATCTGCATCTCGGCGCCCGGCGGCCCGACGGCACGTTCGCCATGCTCGGCAAGACGTTCAAGGGCCTCACCGACGCGATGCTGGACTGGCAGACGCGGCGGCTTCAGGAGCTGGCGACCGGCGACAACGGCCATGTGGTGACCGTACGTCCGGAACTCGTCGTCGAGATCGCGTACGACGGGGTCCAGCGGTCCACGCGCTATCCGGAGGGCGTGACGCTGCGTTTCGCTCGCGTGGTGCGCTACCGGGAGGACAAACCGGCCACCGAGGCGGACACGATCGCGACCGTCCTCGCGACGGGGCCGGTGCGGGCAGCAGAGGACTGAACAGCCCTCCCCTTCCCCCCCCCCGTTCGCGCCTTCAGCCGTGCGCCACGACGGCGGGCGCCATCGGCCGAGCCGTGGCCCCAGGCGCTCGTACAGCCCGGCCAGGGCGAGCGCCGCTTCCGGCTCCATCATGGATCCGGGCGGCAGCTCCGCGAGTTCGGCCAGCTCCCGCTCGTCGGCGGTGCGGCCCGAGGCCAGTCGCTCCGCCAGTCGGACGAGACGTCGGAAAGCGGGTTCGTCACTGGGCGTCGTCACGGTCGGATACTAGGCAGGTCAATCGCGGCGCCACCAGCGGGATTCAGCGTGCCGGGCCGGGCGGCCGACGCGGCCGGAGGGGCATGGTCCGGGCAGGAGCGGTAACCCGTACGAAGCATGCCTCTCACCCCTCTCCCCCGAAGGACGTCGACCATGCCGATCACCTTCCGCAAGAGCTTCCGGATCCTCCCTGGGGTGCGGCTGAACATCAACCGTCGCTCCTGGTCCATCACCACCGGCGGCAGGAACGGCCCCCGGCGCACCACCAGCAGCACGGGCCGCCGTACCACCTCGATGGACCTGCCGGGCCCCTTCGGCTGGCGCAGGACCACGCGCACCCACCGCCGGTGAGCACCCGCCGGGGTACCGGCCGGAGGGCCGCATTGCTGACATCGCGTCAGAACGGTGCGGGCGGGTCCTCAAGGACCAGCCGGCCGGTCCGCTCCGGGTACGCCTGCGCCACCAGCAGAGCGACCATGCCGCGCATGGATGCCGTCCGCCCGTACGCCGCGCAGTCCGGCGTCGAAGAAGGTGCCGACCGTACGGACGAACCAGCCGGGGTCGTCGAGCCAAGGGAAGTGCCCGCCGCCGGGCTGTACGGCCGACTCGGCGGCGGGGAAGAGCGCGGCGATCTCGGCGGCGCGCTCCGGGGTGGGCACGCCGTCGCATTCCCCGGCGAGCACGAGAACGGGCGCCTCGAACGCCGCCAGCGCGGCGCGCGTCGCCGGCGGGTCGAAGGTGCTCTCCGTGGCGAACACCTGCGCCGCCGCCCGGTTCAGCTGCCGCGGGCTCTGTGCGGCGTGCGCCTGTGCGGCCGCGTCCCAGCGTCCGTAGAAGAACGGATAGGCCGAGCCGGTCGTGTCGACGCCGCGCAGTTGCGCGTCGAGGGCGGCGTACGCCTCCTCGAACCACGGTTCGCCCTTCCGCAGCCGCGCCGCCGACAGCCGGTCCTCGGCCGTCACCGCCACCCCGGCGGCCCACGCGGTCGGCGTGACGAGCGCCAGGCGGCGGACGCGGTGGGGGTGGGCGGCGGCGTACAGCATGCCGAGACTGCCCGCCGCCGAGTGCGCCAGCACGTCCATGCGCTCCAGGCCCAGATGCTCACGCAGCGCCTCCACGTCGGCGACTAGCCGCTCGCAGCGGTACGTCGCCGGGTCGGCCGGGACCGCGGAGTCGCCGGTGCCGCGCAGGTCGAGGAGGACGAGCTGCCGGTGCGCGGAGAGGCCTCCCAGGTCGCCGAGGTAGGCGGAGGCGCGCATGGCGCCGCCGGGCAGGCAGATCAGGGGCTCGCCCTCGCCCACGAGGTGGTAGGCGAGCGTGGTCCCGTCGTGCGCGCTGAATGTCCGCATGGCCCTCATGTACAAGATCATCACAACTGGCGGCCCTTCAAAGCAATGCTTTTCTCTTGACGCCCGGCCGGCCTCCTGGATTACTGACCCCCAGAAGATCGACCGAATGATCGGTTGTCCGGTTGGGACGGGAGAGTCACCTATGACGGTTCTGCTGGACGCGGCGGAGGAGCTCGGCCGCGAAGAGCTGGGGGCACTGCAACTCGAACGCCTGCGGACGACTCTGCGCCGCGCGTACGAGAACGTCCCGTTCTACCGGCAGTCGTTCGACAAGGCCGGGCTGCGTCCCGAGGACTGCCGGTCGCTCGCCGACCTCGCCCGTTTCCCGTTCACCGTCAAGACCGATCTGCGCGACAACTACCCCTTCGGCATGTTCGCCGTCCCGCAGTCCGCTGTCCGCCGCATCCACGCCTCCAGCGGTACGACGGGCCGGCCGACGGTCGTCGGCTACACCGAGCGCGACCTGGACATGTGGGCGGATGTGGTCGCGCGCTCGATCCGCGCGGCCGGCGGCCGCCCCGGCCACAAGGTGCATGTGGCGTACGGATACGGCCTGTTCACCGGCGGGCTCGGCGCGCACTACGGCGCCGAGCGCCTCGGCTGTACGGTCATCCCCGCGTCCGGCGGCATGACCGCCCGCCAGGTGCAGCTCATCCAGAACTTCCGCCCCGAGGTCATCATGGTGACGCCGTCCTACATGCTGACGCTGCTCGACGAGTTCGAGCGCCAGGGCGTCGATCCCCGTACCACCTCCCTCAAGGTCGGCATCTTCGGCGCCGAGCCGTGGACCGAGGAGATGCGGCGCGAGATCGAGGAGCGGTTCGCGATCGACGCCGTCGACATATACGGGCTGTCGGAGGTCATCGGCCCCGGCGTGGCCCAGGAATGCGTGGAGACCAAGGACGGCCTGCACATCTGGGAGGACCACTTCTACCCGGAGGTCGTCGACCCCGTCACGGGCGAGGTGCTGGCGGACGGCGAGCAGGGCGAACTGGTCTTCACCTCGCTCACCAAGGAGGCCATGCCGGTCGTCCGTTACCGCACCCGCGACCTGACACGGCTGCTCCCGGGAACGGCGCGGCCGGGCTTCCGGCGGATGGAGAAGGTCACGGGCCGCAGCGACGACATGGTCATCGTGCGCGGTGTGAACCTCTTCCCCACCCAGATCGAGGAAATCGTGCTGCGTACGCCGGGAATCGCTCCGCACTTCCAGCTCCGGCTGACCCGCGAGGGCCGGATGGACCGGCTGACCGTACGGGCGGAGGCGCGGGCGGAAGCCACCGGGGAGCAGCGGGCGGCCGCGGCGGCGTCGATCGCCGCCGCCGTGAAGGACGGTGTCGGCGTCTCGGCCGGGGTCGAGATCGTCGACCCCGGGACGCTGGAACGGTCGGTGGGAAAGCTCAGGCGGATCGAGGATCTGCGGGCGAAGTGAGCGAACCCAACCGGTCCCGCAGCTCGCGCTTGAGGATCTTCCCGCTGGCGTTGCGCGGCAGCTCGTCCACGAAGAGCACCCGCTTCGGGGCCTTGAAGTGTGCGAGCTTCTCGCGGGCGTACGCGAGAAGCTCGGCCTCGGTCACCTCGCCGCGCGGCACGACGACGGCGGTGACGGCCTCGATCCACCGCGCGTCGGGAAGGCCGACGACCGCCGCCTCCGCGACGCCGGGGTGGGTGTAGAGCGCGTCCTCGACCTGCCGGGACGCGACCAGTACGCCACCGGAGTTGATGACGTCCTTCACGCGGTCGACGATCGTGAAGTACCCCTCGCTGTCGCGCGTCGCGAGGTCCCCCGAGCGGAACCATCCGTCGCGGAACGCCTCCTTGGTCTCGGCCGCCTTGTGCCAGTACCCCTCGCACAACTGCGGTGAGCGGTAGACGATTTCGCCGGGCGTCCCGTCCGGTACCTCGGCGCCGTTCTCGTCGACGACCTTCGCCTCGACGAACAGCACGGACCTGCCGCACGAGTCCATCCGCCCCTCGTGCTCGTCCGGCCCGAGGACCGTCGCGAGCGGACCGATCTCGCTCTGCCCGAAGCAGTTGTAGAAGGCGAGATCCGGCAGTCGCTCGCGCAGCCGCTCCAGTACCGGTACGGGCATGATGGACGCGCCGTAGTACGCCTTGCGCAGACCGCTCAGGTCGCGGGTGGCGAAGCCGGGGTGCTGGGAGAGGCCGATCCAGACCGTGGGCGGCGCGAAGAGGCTGTCCGCCCGGCCCGCCTCCACCAGGTCGAAGATCTTCGCCGGGTCCGGACCGTCGATGATGGTGTTCTCCGCACCGACCGCGAGATACGGCATCAGGAACACGTGCATCTGCGCGGAGTGGTAGAGCGGCAGCGAGTGCACCGGCCGGTCGCCCTCCTTGAGGTCCAGTGCGGTGATGGCGCTGACGTACTCGTGGACGAGGGCCCGGTGCGTCATCATCGCCCCCTTGGGGAGCGCGGTCGTGCCGGAGGTGTAGAGGAACTGCACGACGTCACGGGCGTCCCGGTCCGGGTCGTACGGGCGCGGCGTGCTCAGCGCGTCGAGCAGTGAGCCCTCGGCGTCACGCAGCGGGCGTACGGCGGAACCTGCCGGGAGCCGGTCCGCCAGGCCGGGATCGGCGAGGACCAGTGCGCTGCCCGAGTCCTCGAGGATGTACGCCAGGTCGTCACCGGTCAGGTGCTGGTTGACCGGCACATGGACAAGTCCCGCCCGCGCGCAGGCGAGGAAGGCGATGAGGTACGCGTCCGAGTTGTGGCCGTACGTCGCCACCCGGTCGCCGTCCTCAAGGCCAAGCGCGACGAGTTCGGCGGCAGCGGTGGAAACCGCGGTGTCCAGCGCGGCGTAGGTCCAGGACCGGTCCGCGTACCGCAGGGCGATGCGGTCCGGGGACCGGCGCGCGCTGCGGCGCACGATCCCGTCGACGGTGCTGCTGCGTACGTCTGTCGTCATGGCGTGATCGTGGGGCGCGGTGCGACCGGAGGTCAAGGGGCCGAACGGGCCTGAACGCCGCCTCGGCGCGGCTGGATACCGAACAGGATGTTGACATGAGCGCGCCCGGCTGGGTGCATGGACCAATCACTTCGCCAACACCCGTTCGCCACGGTCCCTTTGGGAGGCACGTTGCACCTCCGCACCCGCCTGAGGCATCTCGCACTCACCTCAATAGCCCTGGTCACGGCCGCGGCCGCGCTGCCACCGGCCGCCGCCGGGGCGGACGACGCCGGTTCGCGCGACCGGCATCCGTCGGCCGGCAAGCTGTCCGCTCTCATCCGCTACACGGAGCACGGCGTTCCGCACATTGTGGCCAAGGACTACGCGAACCTCGGCTTCGGCACCGGCTGGGCCCAGGCCGCCGACCAGGTCTGCACGCTCGCCGACGGATTCGTGACGGTGCGCGGCGAGCGTTCGCGCCACTTCGGCCCGGACGCGGCGCCCGACCGCTCGCTGTCGTCCGCCTCCAAGAACCTCTCCAGCGACCTGTACTTCACCGGGGTACGGAACGCCGGCACGGTCGAGAAGCTGCTGGCCACTCCCGCCCCCGCCGGTCCGAGCCGCCAGATCAAGGACTCGATGCGGGGCTGGGCCGCCGGATACAACGCGTGGCTCAAGCAGAACCGCATCACCGACCCTGCGTGCAAGGGCGCCGACTGGGTGCGCCCGGTGACGGCCCTGGACGTCGCCAGGCGCGGCTTCGCGATCTCCGTCCTCGGCGGCCAGGGCCGGGGCATCGACGGGATCACCGCCGCGACGCCCCCCGCCGCCGCGCCCGTCGGCGAGGCCGACCCCGGCCGGGCGGCGGGTGCGGCGCGCGAGATGTTCGCGTCGGAGCACGCAAAGCACCCACAGAACGCCGACATGGGCTCCAACGCCGTGGCGTTCAGCGGGAAGACCACGGCGAACGGGCGCGGTCTGCTGCTGGGCAATCCGCACTATCCCTGGCAGGGCGGTCGGCGTTTCTGGCAGTCGCAGCAGACCATTCCGGGGGAACTGAACGTCTCCGGCGCCTCGTTGCTCGGCACGACCACCGTCAGCATCGGCTTCAACGACAAGGTGGCCTGGAGTCACACGGTCGCGACGGGCGTCACGCTCAACCTCCACCAGCTGACGCTGGATCCGGCCGACCCGACGGCGTACCTCGTCGACGGCAAGCCGCAGCGTATGACGAAGCGGACCGTGTCCGTGCCGGTCAGGGGCGGGTCTCCGGTGACCCGCACCCAGTGGTGGACCCGCTACGGGCCGGTCGTCACCGGGCTCGGCGCCTCGCTGCCGCTGCCCTGGTCGACGACGACGGCGTACGCCCTCAACGACCCGAACGCCGCCAACCTGCGGGGGTCCGACACCGCACTCGGCTTCGCCAAGTCGCACTCCACGCAGGGCATCCAGGAGACCCTGCGCCGCGTCCAGGGCCTGCCCTGGGTCAACACCGTCGCCGCCGACTCCGCCGGGCACTCGTTCTTCAGCCAGTCGCAGGTCCTGCCGCGGATCACCGACGATCTGGCGCGGCGCTGCTCGACGCCGCTCGGGAAGGTGACGTACCCGGCCTCGGGGCTCGCCGTGCTGGACGGGTCGCGCACCGGCTGCGCGCTCGGCTCGGACAAGGACGCGGTGCAGCCGGGCATCTTCGGACCGTCGAGGATGCCGGCTCTCAAGGACGCGCCGTACGCCGAGAACTCCAACGACAGCGCCTGGCTGACCAATCCGGACCGGCCGCTCACCGGGTACGAGCGCGTCTTCGGCACGGTCGCCACGCCCCGTTCCCTGCGTACGCGCGGCGCGGTCGAGGATGTCTCGGCCATGGCGGAGAGGGGCCGGCTGACGGTCGGTGACCTGCAGCGGCAGCAGTTTGCGAACCGGGCGCCGGCGGGCGACCTGGCGGCGGCCGACGCGGCGAAGGCGTGCACGGCGCTCGCGGCGGACCGCGCGGACCTCAGGGAGGCGTGCGCTGTCCTGGAGCGGTGGGACAGGACGGTGAACAGCGACAGTGAGGGCGCGCTGCTCTTCGACCGGTTCTGGCGCAAACTGGTGGCCTCCGTGCCGTCGGCTGAGCTGTGGAAGGTGCCGTTCTCCCCCGCGGACCCGGTACGTACGCCGAACACTCTCAACACGGCCGCACCCGGCTTCGCCACCGCCCTCAGCGGCGCGGTGTCGGAGCTGAAGGCGGCGGGCATCGCGCTCGACGCGCCCCTGGGCAAGCACCAGTTCGTCGTACGGAACGGCGAACGCGTCCCGGTGCACGGCGGTACGGAGTCGCTCGGCATCTGGAACAAGATCGAGCCCGTCTGGGACGCGGCGGGCGGCGGCTACACGGAGGTGACGACCGGATCCAGCCACATCCAGGCGGTGGGCTGGGACGGCAGCCGCTGCCCGGTGGCACGCACACTGCTGACGTACGGGCAGTCGTCGAACCCGTCGTCGCCGTACTACAGCGACCAGACGAAGCTGTACGCGGGCGAGCGCTGGGTGACGTCCCGGTTCTGCGAGAAGGACATCCTCAGGTCACCGGACCTGCGGGTGGAGCGGGTGCGCGAACGCTGACGACGCTTCGCCGGGACGGGCCCCCACCGGTGTGGTGGGGGCCCGTTCGCGGCGGCCGGTCACACGGCGCGCTCGTGACCCTCCCAGTAGGGCTCGCGCAGCCGGCGCTTGTAGAGCTTGCCGTTCGGGTCGCGGGGCATCGTCTCGATGAAATCGAGGGTCCTGGGCCGCTTGAAGGCGGCCAGCCGCCCCTCGCAGTGCGTGAGGATGGCGGCGGCCAGCCCGTCGTCGGGGATGTGGCCATCGGCCGGTTCGACGACGGCCTTGACCTCCTCGCCCCAGTCCGCGTGCGGGATGCCGAAGGCGGCGGCGTCCGCGACGGCGGGGTGGGTGAGGAGGGCTGCCTCTATCTCGGCGGGGTAGATGTTGACGCCGCCCGAGATGATCATGTCGATCTTGCGGTCGCGGAGGAAGAGGTAGCCGTCCTCGTCGAGTACGCCGAGGTCTCCGACGGTGAAGAAGTCACCGATACGGTTCTTCTTCGTCTTCCCCTCGTCCTTGTGGTAGCTGAAGCCGCCGGTGCTCATCTTCATGTAGACGGTGCCGAGTTCGCCGGGCGGCAGTCGGTTGCCTGCGTCGTCGAAGACGGCGAGTTCGCTGATGGGCCAGGCTCTGCCGACGGTGCCGGGTTTCTTCAGCCAGTCCTCCGCGGTGGCGAAGGCGCCGCCGCCCTCGCTGGCCGCGTAGTACTCCTCCACGCAGTGACCCCACCAGTCGATCATCGCCCGCTTGACGTGGTCGGGGCAGGGCGCGGCGCCGTGGATGGCGTGGCGCATCGAGGACACGTCGTACGACGCGCGTATCTCCTCGGGGAGGGCGAGCAGCCGGTGGAACTGGGTCGGGACCATGTGGGTGTGCGTGCAGGCGTACCGGTCGATGAGGCGCAGCATCTCCTCGGGCGTCCACTTGTCCATGAGGACGAGCGGATGGCCGATGTGCAGAGCGGCGCCTGCGAACTGGAGTACGGCGGTGTGGTAGAGCGGCGAGCAGACGAGGTGGACGTTGTCGTCGAAGGGGCGGATGCCGAAGATGGCGAGGAATCCGCCGAGGTAGGACTCCTCGGGCAGCTTGCCGGACAGCGGGCGGCGGATGCCGCGCGGGCGTCCGGTGGTGCCCGAGGTGTAGTTCATGACCCAGCCGAGGGTGCGGTCGGCGGGCTCGGACTCGGGCTGCCCTGTGAGGAGATCGGTGTACGGACGGAACCGGGGAACGTCGCCGACGGCGTAGCGGCGGTTCCCGGGAAGCTTCGCTTCGTCGGCCGCGGCGGTGGCGGCTTCGGCGAAGCGTTCGTGCGCGATGACGACCTTCGCGCCGGAGTCGGCGACGATCCAGCCGATCTCCGGGCCGACGAGGTGGTGGTTGACGGGGACCAGGTAGAAGCCGGCCTGGGAGGCGGCCAGGTGGGCGGTGAAGAACTCGACGCCGTTGGGGAGGACGACGGCGAAGGCGTCGCCCCGGCGCATGCCCGCGGCGCGCAGTCCGTGGACGAGCTGGTTGACGGCGGCGTGCAGCCGTCCGGCCGTCCACTGCTCGCCGCCGGGGGTGGTGAGGACCGTACGGCCGGGGTCCGCCTTCGCCTGGGCCCAGAAGCCGTTGGGCGGCTGACTCGCGGTCATGACCGGCTGCTCCTTCCGGCGATGCGGTTGATTCGGTCCACGGCGCGTTCGAACCCGCGGGTGAGGTCGTCGAGGACGGCCTGAACACTGCGTTCGGATGTCATACGGCCGACGATCTGGCCGACGGGGGTGCCGAGCAGGGGCCCGATTTCGTACTTCTGGATGCGGGAGACGGCTTCGGCCACGAGGAGCCCCTGGAGCGGCATGGGGAGCGTCCCCGGTCCGCTCGGGTCGTCCCAGGCGTCGGTCCACTCGGTGCGCAACTGGCGGGCGGGCTTGCCGGTCAGGGCGCGGGAGCGGACGGTGTCGCCGGAGCCCGCGGCGAGGAGTTTGGCGGTGAGGGCGCGGGAGTGGAGGTCGGCTTCCTCGGTGGTCAGCCAGATCGAACCGAGCCAGGCGCCCTGGGCACCGAGGGCGAGGCCGGCGGCTATCTGTTCGCCGCTGCCGATGCCTCCGGCCGCGAGTACGGGCAGGGGGTGAACCGCGTCGACCACCTCGGGGACGAGGACCATGGACGCGATCTCGCCCGTATGGCCGCCCGCTTCGTAGCCCTGCGCGACGACGATGTCGATGCCCGCTGCGGCGTGGTGCCTGGCGTGTCTGGCGCTGCCTGCGAGCGCGGCGACCAGGACGCCGTGGTCATGGGCGCGGGCGATGACATCGGCGGGCGGGGAGCCGAGGGCGTTGGCGAGCAGCTTGATGGGGTAGTCGAAGGCGACGTCGAGCTGGTTGCGGGCGACCTCCTCCATCCAGCCGGTGATGCGCCAGCCCGATGCCTCGCCCTCGGCGAGTTCGGGTACGCCGTGTTTGGCGAGGGTCTCCTCGACGTACCGGCGGTGGCCTTCCGGGATCATCGCTTCCACGTCGGCCTCGGTCACGCCCTCGACCTTCTTCGCGGGCATGACGACGTCGAGACCGTACGGCTTCCCGTCGGTGTGTTCCGCCATCCAGTCGAGGTCGCGCGCGAGTTCGTCCGGTGCGGTGTAGCGGACCGCGCCGAGCACGCCGAATCCGCCCGCCCGGGTGATGGCGGCGGCCACCGCCGGGAAGGGTGTGAAGCCGAAGATGGCGTGCTCGACACCCAGTTTCTTGCTCAGCTCCGTCTCCATGAGCGGCAGGATGCCGCAGTGGGGCGGACGAGGGAAGAGATTTCCTGATGCAGCGTCAGATTGCTTGAGTTTCGCTGGACGGTTGACAGCACTCACCGCCTGCAAGAAAGTTTCACTCGTTGAACGTGTGGCGGAAGTTACTTTCACAAGGGGTGGCTGGTGACCGACGGTGCAGGGGAAGCGGAAGCAGGAGCGGCAGCGGACAGAGAAATCAGCCGGCGCAGGCTGGGCGGCGGCATCATGGCGCTGGGCGGCGCCCTCGTGCTTGCGCCGCTGGCGGCGGGGCGGGCCAGGGCGGCGGACGGTTTCGGCCACGCACGCCCGACACTGCGCCGCGGTTCACCCGAACGCGCCGGGCTCCTCCCCGGACCTCTGCAGCAGCTCGTCACGGACGCGGAGCGTTACCTCGGCCCCTCCCCCCGGCGCCCCTGGTACGCGGGCGCGGTCCTGCTCGCCGGGCGGGGCGGCACGGTGGCGCTGCATCAGGCGATCGGCTCGGCGGTGCGCTATTCGGCGTACGACGAGAAGACCGACACGGCGGTGGAGTTCCCGGCGGACCAGCAGATCGCGATGGCCGAGGACACGGTCTTCGACCTGGCGTCGGTCTCGAAGCTGTTCACCTCCATGCTCGCCGTGCAGCAGATCGAGCGCGGCACGCTGGAGCTGGAGGGGAAGGTCGCCGCGTATCTCCCGGACTTCGGGGGCGCGGGCAAACAGGACATGACGGTGCGCCAGCTGCTGACGCACACTTCGGGGTTCCGTGCCTGGATTCCGCTCTACAAGGAGCCGACGCGGGAGGGGAAGCTGCGGCTCCTGTGGAACGAGGCGCCGGCCAGTACGCCCGGCACCAAGTACCTCTACTCGGACCTGAATCTGATCTCGCTCCAGCTGGTGCTCGAAGAGATCACCGGTCGCACCCTGGACGCACTGCTCCACGACGAGATCACTGCTCCGCTCGGGATGCACCGCACT
Source organism: Streptomyces sp. ISL-99 (assembly GCF_018614005.1). NCBI lineage: Bacteria > Bacillati > Actinomycetota > Actinomycetes > Kitasatosporales > Streptomycetaceae > Streptomyces > Streptomyces sp. ISL-99. The sequence goes on along the minus strand of NZ_JAGGPC010000005.1, from coordinate 109,979 downwards.
CGCTTCAACCCGCCCGCCTCCTGGAAGCCGAAGACAGCCGCCACCGAGGACGCCCGGCTGCCCTGGTCCGGTCTGGACCGGGGTCTGGTGTGGGGTGAGGTGCACGACGAGAACGCCTACAGCTTCGGCGGTGTCGCGGGCCACGCAGGCGTGTTCTCCACCGCCTGGGACCTCGCGATCCTCGCCCGTACGCTCCTCAACGGCGGCGCGTACGGGCGGGCGCGGGTCCTGGAGCCCGAGTCGGTGGAGCTCATGTTCACCGACTTCAACACCGCCTTCCCCGGCGACGAGCACGGCCTCGGCTTCGAGCTCCACCAGCACTGGTACATGGGCGCCATGGCCACTCCGAAGACCGCGGGCCACACCGGGTTCACGGGCACCAGTCTGGTCCTCGACCCGTCCACCGACTCCTTCCTCGTCGTACTCGGGAACTCGGTCCACCCGGTGCGCAGTTGGCGCTCCGGCAGCGCCCCGCGCGTGGCGGCTGCCAACAACCTGGCCCGGGCCGTCGCGGTACGCCCGCCCCACGGCCGCACCGCCTGGTTCTCCGGCATGGCGTCGGCGACCACGGCCACGCTCACTCTGCCCGCCCTCAGCCTGCCCGCCCTCGCCCTCACCTCCGGGCGCCCACGACTGCGCTGCTCACTGTGGTGGGACACCGAACCGGGCTCCGACCGCCTCTTCCTGGAAGCATCGGCGGACGCGGGAGCCACCTGGCAGGCGGTGCCGTTCACGACCGTACGCAAGGGGCACGAGCCGCAGTCGCACCCGGCGGGCGCGGTCACCGGCTGGTCCGGGCGCGTCTGGCACCGGCTGAGCGCGGACCTCGCGGCCTGGGGCGGCGAGGAGGTGCGGATCCGCTGGCGGTACCGGACCGACACGCTGTACGTCGGACGGGGCGCGTACGTCGACGGGCTGCGGGTCGACGACGGACACCGCACGCTCTTCGACGAGGCCAGGCCCGCGGACGCCGCCCGGATCGAGGCGACGGGCTGGACGGCGTCCGAGAACTGAGTGCGGCGGTTGGAGCGGCGGCGACGGCTTTCGTTCAGCGCCCGAGAACCGCCATCGCCGCGTTGTGGCCGGGGATGCCGCTCACTCCCCCGCCGCGGACGGCGCCCGCCCCGCACAGCAGGACGTTCGCGTGCGCCGTCTCGACGCCCCACCGGCCGGTCCCGGCTGACTCGTCGGCGTACGGGAAGGAGAGCGGGCGGTGGAAGATGTTGCCGCCGGGCAGCCGCAGTTCGCTTTCGAGATCGAGCGGGGTCTTCGCCTCGATACAGGGGCGGCCGTTCGCATCGAGCGCGAGGCAGTCGGTGAGGGGCTCTTCGAGGTACGTGTCGAGCTGCGCGAGAGTCGCCGCCAGGAGCTCGGCGCGAGCCGCTTCGTTGTCGTGGGTGAAAAGGCGTGCGGGGGTGTGCAGACCGAAGAGCGTCAGAGTCTGGTAGCCCTGTGCGGCGAGCTCCGGGCCAAGGATCGAGGGGTCCGTCAGGGAGTGGCAGTAGATCTCCGAGGGCGGCGCGCCGGGCAGCCGCCCCGACGCGGCTTCTTCGTACGCCGCCGCCAACTGACCGTACCCTTCCGCGACATGGAACGTTCCCGCGAACGCTTCTTCCGGTGCCACGGAACGGTCGCGCAGGCGCGGGAGTCTGCGCAGCAGCATGTTGACTTTGAGCTGCGCCCCCTCGGCGGAGGCGGAGGCGGAGGCGGAAGTCGCCTCCCCCAGGAGCGTCGCGAGCGCTTCGGGTGAGGCGTTGACGAGAACGTGCCGGGCGGCGACAGCGCCCTCACCCGTGTCGCTCCGGAAGGTCACCTCGGCGTGACGGCCGTCGGTGTAGATACGGGTCGCCTCATGTCCCGTGACGATCTCGGCGCCCGCCGCCCCGGCTGCCTTCGCGAGCGCGTCGGTGAGCGCTCCCATGCCACCCACGGGAACGTCCCAGTCGCCCGTTCCGCCGCCGATCACGTGGTACAGGAAGCAGCGGTTCTGCGGCAGCGTGGGGTCGTGGGCGCCGGCGAAGGTGCCGATGAGCGCGTCGGTGAGGACTACGCCCCGTACGAGATCGTGGGCGAAGTGTTCCTCGATCGCGACTCCGAGCGGCTCCTCGCAGAGCATCCGCCAGGCCGCCTCGTCGCCGATACGGGCGCGCAGGGCTTCCCGGGTCGGCAGCGGCTCGGTGAGGGTGGGGAAGACGCGCTCGGCGACGCGCCGCATGACGGCGTAGAAGGACTGCCAGGACGCGAACTCCGCGTCGCCGCCCGTGAGCCGGGCGAACGATTCCCTGGTCCTGTCCGTACCGCCGCCGACCAGCAGGCCGCCGCTTCCGCTCGGCGTGTACGAGGAGACAGTGCGCTTGCGCACGGCGAAGTCCAGCCCCAGATCGCGGACGATCGACTGAGGCAGCAGGGACACCAGATACGAGTAGCGGGAGAGCCGGGCGTCGACTCCCGCGAAGGGGCGGGTGGACACCGCCGCACCGCCGGTGTGGTCCAGACGTTCCAGCACGAGCACGGAGCGCCCGGCCCGGGCCAGATAGGCGGCGGCGACGAGGCCGTTGTGGCCGCCGCCGACGATCACGGCGTCATAGCTGTCCTGTACGGGCATGGCGTACGCACTCCTGTCTCAGCTCTCTCAGCTCTCCGCTCCCTGCACACCTGTACTACCCGGAACTCAGTGGCTCCGCGCTCCGCGCTGCTGCCGCAGAGCGGCCACCCGCCGGTACAGCCCGGCCGCCTCCGCACCGCGCCCGAGCTGCTCCAGACAGTGCGCCTCGTCATTGCGGCTGGCGAGGGCGTCGGGGTGGTCGGCGCCCAGGACGCGTTCGCGCGCCTCGGCGACCTGCCGGTAGACGGTCAGCGCGTCGGACCAGCGGCCGAGCCAGCCGAGGCCGACAGCGACCTCCCGGCGGCTGACGAGCGTGTCCGGGTGATCGGCGCCCAGGACGCGTTCGCGGATCGCGCATACGTCACGGGCCTCGGCCAGGGCCTCCTCCCAGCGGGCGAGGCGGCCCAGGTTGACGCCGAGCCCGTGCCGCGCGCGCAGTGTCTCGGGATCGGCCGGTCCGTGCACGCGGGTGCGGTCGTCGACCAGTGCCCGGTAGAGCTCCAGGGCTTCCGCGCTGCGGCCGAGCCGGCCCAGGCTGATGCCGACCTCGTAGCGGGCGGCGAGCGTGTCGGGATGATCGGCCCCCAGCGCCCGCGCCCGGTCCTGTGCGACTTCCCGGTACATCTGGAGGGCCTCGGCCCAGCGCCCGAGCTGCCCGAGTGCGTACGCGACCTCGTACCGCGTCACGAGCGTGTCGGGGTGCGTCGCGCCGAGCACCCTGGCCCGGGCCGTGGCGACTTCGTGCGCCATGCGGTACGAGTCCTCCAGGCGCCCCAGCCTGCTCAGGTTGAACGCGAGGTTGTGGCGGCAGCGCAGCGTGTCGGGGTGCTCGGCGCCCATGGTGCGTTCCCGGGAGGCGAGGACGGCGGCGTACACCTGGTGTGCCTCGAAGTGACGGCCGAGCTGCCCGAGTACATACGCCATCTCCTGGCGTGCGGCGAGAGTCTCGGGGTGGTCGGGACCCATGGTGCGCTCGCGGCCCTCGGCCACGTGGCCGAACTCGCGCAGGGCGTCGGCGGCGCGCCCGGTCCTGCTGAGAGTGAAACCGACCTCGTAGTGGCTGGCGAGCGTGTCGGGGTGATCGGGGCCCAGGGCGTGTTCGCGCTCGGCGGCGACCGCGCGGTGCACCTCGCCCGCCTCGTTCCAGCGGCCGAGGCGGCCGAGGCTGAGACCGGCGTTGTGCCTGCTGTTGAGTACGGCCAGCACCTCCGGCGGGGGTGTGGGCCGCTCGGGCCGGCGCGCGACCGGGACGGCGGCGGCCCGCAGGTCGACGCCGGTCGTCCACTCCCCCGTCAGGCCCGCGGAAGGGTCGGGCGGGGTGGGCGGGAGCGCCCACGTGCCGCTCGCCTTGTGGCCGGTGGTCATGCCACGCGTCCAGGAGGGCAGGCGCGGGGCGCGGGAGGGCGGCTGTTCGGGGCGCCCGGCAGGCAGGCGCGGTGCGTGCGCGGCAACGGGACCCGACGAGCGCGCGGCGGTCAGGCGGTGCGCCAGTTCCCTGGCGTCGGCGGGCCGTTCCCCGGGGGTCTTGGCGAGCAGGTCGAGGACCATGCGGTCGAAGAACCCGGGGAGCTCCGGGCGGTGGGTGCGCGGCGGCTCCGGCGGCGTGTCGCGATGGCCGACGAGGACCGCCCAGGCGTCGTCGAGGTCGAACGGCGGAACGCCGGTGGCGATCTCGTACAGCACACAGCCCAGCGAGTAGAGGTCGCTGCGGTGGTCTACCTCGACGCCGCTGATCTGCTCGGGCGACATGTAGTGCGGGGTTCCCATGGCGATCCCGGTGCCGGTGAGCCGGGAGGTGAAGCCGATGTCATGGCCCAGACGTGCGATGCCGAAGTCGCAGATCTTCACCGTGCCGTCGGCCAGCCGCATGATGTTGGCGGGCTTCAGGTCGCGGTGGACGATGCCCTGTTCGTGCGTGTAGGCGAGGGCCCAGGCGACCTGCTCGGCGATGTCGACGACATCGGCGACGTCCAGCGGGTGGGCCTTGTTGTCCTCGAGGAGCTGGCTGAGGTTGCGTCCTTCGAGCAGTTCCATGACGAGATAGAGCACGCCGTCGTGCTCGCCGAAGTCATGGACGACGGTGACGCCGCGGTGCTGCAGAGCGGCCGCGACGCGCGCCTCCCTGCGGAAGCGTTCGCGCAGCACTCTGGTGAAGGACGGGTCGTGCTGAGGCCCTACCGGCTTGAGGCATTTGACGGCGACCTTGCGCTCCAGCGACTCGTCGAGGGCACGCCACACCTCGCCCATGCCCCCGCGCCCGATCAGATCGAGCAGCCGGTACCGGCCTTGGATCAGCCTGGTGTCCGCCATCTCGTACTGTCGCCCCCGTCACTCCGCTGCGCCCTCCCCGGCCCGTCCAGTATGGCCGCCTGTCTGCGGACTTTGTACGGGGCGGGGCGTGCGTCGGGGCCGAGGCGCGGCATTGCCTACAGAATGTGACCGGGCGGCAGTCGCCACCGCACACGGGAGGGGGTGCGGCGCAGGCCCGTTCCGGTGACTGCGAGCCTGCGGGTCGCCGTTCGCGGGGTGGGGGCGGGGGCGGCCGTACAGGTCGTGGGCGCAGGGAGGCAGTGAGGCGTACGCGGTGGCGGCCACGCGCCGCCACCGCAGTGCGCGCGCCGGTACGAGCAGCGGATGCACGGGGGGTTTGCGGAGGAAATCGTCGCCTCGCAGTGCACCCACGGCAGCAGCTCCGGCTCACCGACGCCGTAGCGCCCACCGGTGCCCGCGTCGGTTGCCGACCGCCCCCACACGTCCCGCCGGTACGGCGGGTCTGACTCCGGTCACCGATACGATCAGGACGTACGAGGCCGCGCCCAGCGGCACTACTCGAGCCCCAGCTCCTCGCACGCTGCCTGAACCTCGGGGACGCAGATCTGCTCCACCGTGTAGAGGCCGTCAGCGACGACGGTCTCCTTGATGTTGTCCTTCGTCAGTGCGATGACGGGGATGCGCACCGTCGGGACGGACGTCTCGGTCGGGGTGTCGATGTCCGTGTGCGCGGCGGCGCCGAGCGACATGTTCCTGGCCAGCAGGATGGCCATCTCCGCGGCGGCTTCTGCCTCCGGTGCGTACTGCTTGTAGACGGTCATGTACTGATCACCGGCAACGATGCGCTGCACGGCCGCCAGTTCGGCGTCCTGGCCGGTGACCGGCGGAAGATCGGTGACACCGGCGGCCTTGAGCGCGGCGATGATGCCGCCCGCCATGCCGTCGTTGGCGGAGTAGGCGCCGATGATGGCGTCCTTGCCGAGGGAGGCGATCGCGGCCTCCATGTTCGCCTTGGCGTTCTCCGGCTTCCAGTCCTTGGTGTCGTACTCGAGGCCGATCTCGACCTTGCCGTCGAGCTCGGTGTGGGCGCCCTTCTTGAACATGGCGGCGTTCGGGTCGGTGAGGGCGCCGTTCATCATCACGACCTTGCCCGACGCGGACCCGGACCCCGAACCGGACCCGGTCTTGCCCTTGAGGGCCTTCAGCAGGTATTTGCCCTGGATGTGGCCGACCTGTTCGTTGTCGAAGGAGACATATCCGTCGATGGGGCCCTCGGCGAGGCGGTCGAAAGCGACGACCGGGATGCCGGCGTCGTCCGCCTTCTGTATCGCGCCGGCTATGGCCTTGGAGTCCACCGCGTCCACGATCAGCACGTCGGCCTTGTCCTCGATCATGGATTCGAGCTGTCGCGTCTGCAGATCGGCGTCGTTGTTCGCGTTGGCGTAGCGGACCGTGCCCTTGCTGTTGGTGAGCAACGCGATGCGCTCTTCGATGACCGGCTTGTCGAACTGCTCGTAGCGAGCGGCCTGGTTCTCGGGGAGCAGCAGACCAACAACGATGTCGTCACTCAGCCTCACCCCCGGTTCCTCGGTCGTCCCGCAACCGAAGAGAGACATGGCTATAGCGGGGGCGGCGGCTGCGACGGCAGCACGACGCAGAAGTGCGTTCATTGATTGAATCCAACCTCCCTGACAGGCCGCATCAATTGCGGCCAAGGTGGCCGAAAGCCAACTCTGTGGTGGGGGAAGCGTCAAGATGCGTCCGATTAACGTGATCGCAACGTGATTCTGCGTAATCAAGCGTTCAAGCGTCTGTGACGGGTCAAGTAGGGCTTCCCGGGAAGGGACTTGAAGCATCCCGCGACCACGTTGCGGTCGTACGGCAACGATCCGCTGCGGTGGTGGACGTGCGGCACGACATGGTGGGAGAGCATCCCGACCTCAAGCTCGCCGGTCATCTCCGGGGACGTCGGAGATCAGTGCGGCCACGATCTCCTCGTCGGCGCGGTTCCCCACACGCAGGTAGTCCCCACCACGCTGAGCGCGAGCGGAGCAGAGGCGCGCTCCTCCTCGGAAGGCCGCTGTATCCGCTCGGGGGACATGGCGCCGAGGGGCGTCCGCTGGACGAGGCTGTGGATGAGCAGTGCTGACCCGCCACGCGTACTTCGCGCGGTACGTCCACGAGTAGGCGGACAGTCTCGGTGGCGGCGAGTGGCTTGAGCACCTCCCGCACGACTCGTGCGGGCTCGTCCGTCGCACGCACGGGACCGGCCCGGTCGAATCCGGAACGACGAGGTCACTGGACGGTCGAGAGAGGCCAGCTCCCCGTACACACCCTTGGTGCTGGACGCAGTCAGTTCGTAGTGATCGGCGACCAACCACAGCACCTGGCTTGCTGTACGGCCTGCCGCTGCCGGCACGGCGGGTGCGGGCAGGTCGGGCGGCGCGGTTGTGGGGTCCATCTCGTCGAGCGGCAGCCCTTTGCGGAACTCCGGGTCGCAGAGCATGAGGAATCCGGCAAGCAGGCGTGAGCGCCCGCTGCCGGGACTTCCGGTGAGAACGACGACGCGCGGTGTCCCCGGCCACTCCGTACGCCATGCTGCGAGTGTGCGCTTTCCTACGCGGGGGGATTAGGCGTCGGCAAGGCCCACCTGTTCGCCTTTTCGGTAACCCGTGCTGTCGGCCACGCTTTCGCCATAGGCTTCGTCGAGGTGGTGCCGGGTGCGCTGCGCCGGGCCCGGCGGAGTTGCTGTTGGAGCCGTCCGCCTCGGAGAAGGGCTCGCCCATCGCATGCGCGACGGCGGCTCTTGAGTCGTTGTACTTCTCGTTGTCGCTGCCCGAGAAGTTCGAACATCATCGCCACCAGCGCGCCACATCCCCGATAGGCAACCGCCGCACGGCGTCCCCCAACAGCAGAGGAATCACACGAAGTACAGCCGTGCCCCGAGCTTACTAACGATCACTGGCGTTGCTGGAGGCCGATCCCGTCACAACCGTGCTGCGAAACATCTGAGGTCGGCTGCAGGGTGAGTAAGGGCCAGAACCACAGGGGGTTGTCGGGTAGCGGGAAGTGGGCGGGATGTAGCCGTCGCCATCCTCGGGGTGCTGCGCGTCTGGCTCTCACCACGGCCTCCCGCCCTGGGTCTGCCGCGGGGCAGGGGGGTGATCGTCCGTCAGGCTCCGTTGTCAGTGCCTCCTCATAGTGTGGAGACATCACTCGGGGAACCTCGGAGAAGGAGCAGAAACATGTCCGCCAACAAGATCCAGCACAAGGTGAATCACGTCGCGCTGGTAGTGGACTGTTCGGGTTCCATGCGTCAGCACCAGAGTCAACTCGTCCGTGTAGTGGACGAGTTCGTGGCGGGCTTGAAGGCTGAGTCGGACAGCCTCGGTCATGAGACCCGGATCAGCCTCTACTCCTTCGACCACAAGGTGGAGAACCTGGTCTGGGACATGGACGTGAAGCATCTGCCGTCCATGCGGGGTCTGTACAAGGTCAACAATGGCGCTACGGCCCTCATCGAAGCCTCACTGAAATCCCTGGACGACCTGGGCCACATCTGGGAGGCGTACGGCGAGCACAGCTTTCTCCAGATCGTGGTGACGGACGGCGAGGAGAACGCCTCCGGCGGCGACAGACGGCACGACGGCGACATGGCCATCCTCGGTCCCTGGCTCGACAAGATCGCGGCGAAGATGGGGGCGCTTCCGGGCCACTGGACTTCCGCGATCCTCGTTCCGAATTCCCTGGCGAAGCGAACCGCCCAGAACTACGGCTTCCCGGCCGGAAACATCGCCATCTGGGATGCGGATTCCCAGGAGGGTGTCGAGGAGGCGATCGGCACCGTGCGCGCTGCCGCCACCAGCTTCCTCCGTGGCCGTGAGCAGGGCGTGCGCGGCACGAAAAACCTGTTCGCGGTCGGCCAGGACATATCGGTCGACGACGTGCGGGCGAACCTCGAACCGGTCCCGGCCGACAAGTACCGACTCCTGAAGGTCGACACGGAGGTCGAGATTCGGTCCTTCGTTGATTCGCATCCGGGCGTGACGTACGAACGCGGGTCGTGTTACTACCAGCTGGGCACCCGGGTTCAGGTGCAGCCCGACAAGGAAGTCATCGTGGTCGAGAAGGACACTGACCGCGCATACACGGGCGACGCGGCACGCAGTCTTCTGTTCGGCACGGGTATCCAGGGGACCGTCTCCGTGAAGGCGGGGCGTAATCCCAAGTTGGAGGTGTACGTGCAGAGTCGTTCGGTGAACAGAAAGCTCAAGCCGAACACGCGTCTGCTCATCATGCTCTGAAATTCACGAGAAGGCCGTAGAGCAGGTGGTCCAGGACCAGTGGCGAAGGGTCGGCCAGTCGTGGACCTGTGACCACAGCCGCTCGGAGTCTCCAGATCACCACGTTGCGCTTTTGCCAACCAGCTTCAGCAGTACGCACATCGGTACAGCTTCATGGAACGTTTCCGCCCCTGCACCGCGAAGCGTGCATCTCCCTCCTCCGCCGCCTGAAACGGCACGTCCCACTTCGTCACCCCGGATCGCCGAACTCCTCGACGAGCGACGCGAGCAGCTCGCCCTCACGGTCAGCCTGGAGATGGGCAAGCCGATCACCGACGCGTACGACATCGAACTGCGCGCCGCCATCAACACGTTCCGCTGGTACGGGCAGCTCGCCGACAAGCTCACCGACGACTCCCCGCACACCGCACGAGCACCTCCACGGCGGGAGCTTCTCAGCTCTCGTCAGTCTGTTCCTGTCCTCGCGCCCCGAACGCGCCCCGAACGCGCCCAGGACGGACGGCTTCAGGGGGCATGCAGCCGATCACGGTGGAGCCTCTGTGGCCGTTACCGCACGTCATGACGCCGCTCACGGCTGTGCGCGTGTGACGCCTGTTGTGCAGCGGCTGTCCTGATGGCCGGCCGGTCGGATGTGCCCTCACACCCGGCCGGCCGGACAACCCCTGCATCACGCCCCGGCAGAGTTGCGGGCCACGGCGCCGACTACACGATCTGCCACTTCTGATTGCTGCCGCCCCAGCAGGACCAGAGCTGCGTCTTGGGCGTGGACTGGCTCACGTCCAGGCAGAGACCGGACTGAACGCCGCGGATCGTGCCGTCGGAGTAGAAGGTCCACTTCTGGTTGGCCTGGCCGTTGCAGTCGTAGATGCCGACCTTCGTGCCGTTGGCTGTGTCCTGTCCCGAGACGTCCAGGCACTTGGCCCCGCCGTAGACGGTGATCTGTCCCCCCGGCCGTTCTGGTCCACTGCTGGTTCGATCCGCTGTTGCAGTTGTAGACCTGGATCTGGGTGTTGTTCTGCTGAGTGGCTCCGGGGACGTCGAGGCAGCCCGGGACGCCGGCGTTCCGCAGCGTCGTGGTGGGCGAGCCTTCGCCGATGTTCCAGGCGTACTCGAGCCGGTCGACCATGGTGGTGTTGCGTACGCTCAGCTTCAGGTCGGTGCCGCTGCCCTGGAGCGCGTACAGGGAGTACCAGTCGTGCGTGGGCCGGACCGAGCGCTTGCCGCCGAGGGCCGGCCAGTAGACCGCGCCCATCCCCTGAGCACGGACGGTGTCGGTGGCGGCGCGCATGTAACGGACGAAGTGGTCCGTGCTGTTCGGGTCGTTGTAGTCGCGGCCGTCGTCCAGCGGCGCGCCGAACTCGTCCAGGACGGTGCGGGCGCCGCAGGAGCCGATCCGGGACTTGAACAGGTTCATCCACTCGTCGTAGGACCTGGCGCTGAACTGGAACGCGTACAGGTGAAGCGACAGATACGTCCCGTCCAGGCGGCTGTCTCCGCACACGGAGGTGACGTCGCCGTTGTAGCCGTGCCCGCTCACGAAGATGCGCTCCCTGGGGAGGGACGAGTAGCGTCCGATCCAGGAGGCGGCGACGTTGCGCCAGTCGGTGGCGCTGTAGCCGTGGGGCTCGTTCATCGGCTCGAAGTAGACCCGGCCGTTGGACCCGTACTTGTTGATGACGGCGTCCCACATCGAGTGGAAGGCGGCCGTGTTGACGATTCTGCCGCCGGAGGAGGCCCCGTCCTCCCAGTAGCACAGGATGACCTTGAAGCCCTTGGCCGTCGCGGCGTCGATGGCTCCCGCGTACGCGTCGCCCCACGTCGTGCCGGGGACGGAGTAGGTGTTGATCGGCAGCCGTACGGTGTCGGCGCCGGTGGTGCTCCGGAACCCGCTGTAGAGGGCGTCCGTCTTGGCTTTGACGGTCATGTAGCTGTCGGAGACGCTCAAGCCTTCGAGGACGACGGGGCCGTCGACGAAGTTGTCTCCGATACGGGCCCAGTTCACACCCTTGAACTGGCTGGGATCCACAGCCGCCGCGGCCGGCGACGCACCGGACAGCACGGTGATGGGCACGGCGACCAGTGTGGTCAGCGCGGCTGCCAGCACTCGGTGGAGCAGGCGCCGCTGCGCGACAGGTCTGGCGGAGCGAGCACTGCGGAAGGTGCGGGTGACACGGGAGTGGAACATGGTTCTCCTCTCGGGACGGGCGGCCGTGGCAGCCGCTGTTCAGATGGCACGCGGTGGCCCTTGCCCAAGTGGTTCGGGCCGTAGCGAACCCGCCTGCGGCTCTGTGAACAGGAGGTGGCACCCCGCCGGCCTGTGGTCAGGGCGGCCGGGCAGACGGGGGGTCAGAGAGGGCCGGGTCGTACCGGGGCCGACATGGCACGGCAGTTGCGCCAGACGACGAACAGCGCACAGCCGGGCACCACGGCCAGCCCGATCAGCGGCGCCTGGTTGACGAGCACCAGGGCGGCACCCAGCCGGCGATCACGGCCGTCCGTCCGCCCAAGGTCCGCGTCGGCCGCGTGGCGGTCGAGACGATGGTCGCCAGGCTCATGGAGGGCAAGCGCCGCCCGGCGCAGCGTGTCCTCATCCTGCCGGAGCTGATCCTGCGCGAGTCCTCGGTCAAGAGGGCGGCGTCGCTGTGACGCCCCTGGTGCCGCGTCAGCGGCCGCAACCCGGCCACCCGGGTAGCGGTTGCCAGGACCGGGCGGCCGCCCCCGCCCGGGTACTCCTTTGCTCGTCGGCGACCTCCGCCATCTACGGGGGGGGCGGATCAGACGGCCTCATGCGGCGCGGCAGGCAGATCGACCTCGGTGGTGTGGCCGTCCGGCCAGGTCAGCTCGGCCCGGTGGCCACCGCCGGGACCGGAATGCACAGCAACAGCCGGGTCCAGTGGGTCCGCATCGTCCGGGCCTCCCCGGTCGAGGATCACCGCGGCAGCGAGCACCTCACCGTAGGGCACGCCGTCCGTGACCAGCCACGGTGTCGCGGTCCGGGCGCCGAGGGGGCTGTCGTCCTTCCCGGTGGCCACTCCCCCGCTGTGCAGACCCAGCAGGCCGCGCAGCCTGGACCGCAGGCGAGAGGTTCCCGCTCCGGCGTACGGAGCACCCGACGGGCCGGTCCCTGTCCGGGTCTCGGGCGGAGCGTCAGCGGCGACCGGCCAGCCGCCGATGCGCACCGAGCGCCAGGCGGGATCCGGTTGTGCCGGCGGAGCGTCGACCCGGACCAGCCGGACCTCCGTCCCCGCGCGCAGCAGAGAGACGACGGTGATCACCGGCCCCGGGGTCGTCGATCCCGTGCGGCCGGAGCCGTGGTCGGGTGAGTCGTCGGCGCTGACATCGACCCAGCGCACCGGTCCCCGCGAGGCGGCGGCGAGCACCCCGCCGGGGAGCTCTCGGGCGAACAGGGTCTCGAAACCGCTGCGGTGGCTGGCCCGGCCGGCGTCGTCGAGCAGCACGACCGCGTTGTCGACCGGGTCCGTCGCCGCCGCGCCGGCCAGGGGAGGAACGGTCGCTGTGGAGTAACCCAGCCGCGCGTACAGCGGCGAGTCCGCGGTCAGGGCGCCGGGGTGTGCGTGGTCGGTGCCGTGGTTGAGCACCACCGCGATGCCATCGCCGCGCCGCGCGCCGACAAGCCAGCCAGGGGCGCTGATCACCCGTGCGACATCCCCGGTCTCCACCGGCAGCGGCAGTTCCGGGTCCGTCCACACCGGGTGCTCCGCGGGCAGCATCAGACCGAGCATGCCCTTCGTCGCCCAGTACGGCGAGCCGGGCCCCGAGTACGCCTGACGCATCGCGGGCCAGGCCCCATGCCAGCCCAGGTTGAGCAGTCCGTCCCGGTCGGGGGCGCCGTGGTCGGTGAAGTGCCGGACCATGCCGCTGGCCACGCGGCGCACCAGTCCGGGCGGTTGACCGCCGCTTCCGGTGACCGCGCCGACCCAGAAGGGCGCCGCGGCGCCGAAGCGGTAGGTGAGACTACGTCCCTGCATCAGCGGGGAGCCGTCGGCGCCGACCAGGCTGACCGCGTCGTCGAGGTAGCGTGCGAGGTCCGCGGTCCAGGTCTGGCGCAGGGTCGGCGGACACAGGGTGCCGGTGACGTCGAACAGGTGGGTCCACAGCAGCGGATACAGGTGCAGTGCCCAGCCGGTGTAGTGGTCGTAGGCCCGCTCCTGCCCGTCACTGAGCCAGCCGCCGGGCCGGCGCAGCGAGGCATGGACGGCCAGGTCCTCCTCGATGTCGCCCGCCGACCACGGTCCGCCGGCCTCGCGCAGGAACGACTCCACGACGATCCGGAACCAGACCCAGTTGATCGGCGGATAGGGCTGTCCGACGACGGTCCCCAGCCATGCGGTGATCCGCTCACGTACCCCGTCGTCGAGCCGGTCCCACAGCCAGGGCCTGGTCAGTTGCAGCACCAGCGCGATGGAGGCGGCCTCGACCTTGGCCTGGCCGAGTTCGTCCGGGCGGGGCCACGCCTCCGGCGAGTACGGGTCGGTGCCCGCCGCCAGGCCCTCGGCGTACCGCTCCAGCATGCCCGCCGGATCCGCGCCCTTCTCGCCCGCGAGGCGGAAACCGGCGAGCAGGAAGGTGCGGGCGAAGCCCTCCAGGCCGTCGGAGACCGCGCCGTTGCGGCTCGCCGGACCGGGCAGGTCGATCCGGGCCCCACCCGGGGAGCGGTACGGGTCGACAGCCACGAGCATCCGGTCCGCGAGCGCGGTCCAGTGCCGCCTGGTCCACCCGGTGTACGGGGACCGGTCCCGGTCCTCACTGGGCATCATCGTTTCCTCCGTCAGGTGGTGAGGATGCCACCTCATCCGATCACATACGAACACAAGCCCTGGAGCGGGCCCTCCCCAGGGGACGCGGTCACTCAGGCTCCGCGCTTGAACTGCTGGTTGGCGCCGGTGCCGCAGGACCACTGGATGAGCTTGGCCCCGTCGGCACTGGAGTTGTCGGCGATGTCGAGGCACTTGCCGCTCAGCCGGGAGACCAGGCGGACGTAGCCGTTACCGGCGTCCTGAACCTGCCACTGCTGGTTCGTGCCGGTGGAGCAGGGCCACTGGGTGATCTTGTTGCCGTTGGCGGTGGAGTTGTCGGCCACGTCCACGCACTTGCCGCTGTGCTTGGCCATGAGCTGGACGTAGCCGTTGCCCATGTCCTTGAACCAGAACGCCTGGTTCAAGCCGCCGTTGCAGGCGTACTGGGTGAACTGGACGCCGTCGTCCAGCGACTTGCTGGGCAGGTCGACGCATTTGCCGCTGTGTCGTGCGGTGAGGGTCTCCCAGGGCCCGCCGACGCCGTCGACCTTTCCGGTGACCGTGTCGATGCTGAGCTGCGGGTACCAGTCCATGGTCATGGTGGTGGAGGTGGGGAACTCCAGTGGCAGCCAGACGTACTTGGAGGCGTTGACGTTCTGGCCGAAGGAGTTGCCCCAGCGGTCGCCCATGTAGAGGTACTCGGTGCCCGCAGTGCCCTGGACCGGCAGGACGTACGCGGTCTGGGAGCCGTAGGCGGTGGAGTCGCCGACGTTCCGCATCGCGGTCCACGGCCCGGCGATGTCGGTGGCGGTGGAGTACTTCTGCTGGTTGGGATTCCAGCCGGTGGCCCCGGAGGTCAGCATGAAGTAGACGCCGTTGCGCTTGAAGAGGGCGGGCGCCTCACGGTGGCCTCCGGGCCAGGGGTTGGCGACGAGGGTGTCGACGCCGGTGTAGTCGGCGGTCAGCCGGTAGATGTGCAAGTCGTAGTTGTCGCGAGCGGCGGAGATCATGTAGCCGGTGCCGTCGTCGTCCTTGAACAGGGTGATGTCGCGGGACATGTGGCCCAGCGGCCGGAAGCTGCCCTGCCAGGTGTAGTCGCCGTCGACGGTGTCGGAGACGGCGACCGCGGCGCGGGCCTGGTTGTAGTCGCCGGCGTTCTCCTTGTGCATCCACATGACGTACTTGCCGGTGGCGCTGTTGTATACGACCTTGGGGCGTTCGATCTTGGCGTCGGCCAGCTCGGGGTCGGCGGCCCGGGTCAGGACGTGGCGTACCAACTCCCAGGTCTTCAGGTCGGTGGAGCGGTACGCGGAGACGTACCGGAAGGTGTTGTCCTCGTTGCGGTTCTCCCCGAACCAGTAGTAGGAGGAACCGACCTTGATCACACCGCCGCCGTGGGCGTGCACGCCGGCGCCCGTGGTGTCGGTGAACTGGGTTCCGTTGGGGATGGTGACGGTCGCCGCATGGGCGGTGCCCGCCAGGAGGAACTGCGGCAAGAGCGCCGTCAGCACGGCAAGGACGAGGAGCCAGGCTCGACGCATGAGGTGAGGCCTCCGCTTCAGCTGCCCAGTCGACGTGCAAACAACAAGGAACGTCTTAACCGAGCAAAAAGTCATTGGAACAAACGTTATTGCACATGAGATATTCGATAATGCTCGTGCGTCAACGGCGGTGGTGGGGAGGGCGCCGGCATCCCTGTCGGATCAGCTCGTCACGCGGAAGGTGGCGTCGCTGCGCCCCGTCGCGGTGGTGATCTGGTCGAGCCGCAGTTGGAAGGCGTAGTGCCGGATGTACCGGCCCGGATGGCTGTACGACTGGAACGACGACCATGTTGAGTCAGCGAGCCCGGCGACCTGGCGGAAGGTGGCGTCCTCGGCGAAGGCGGTGGTGCCGTCGTTGTAGGCGAGCTGGAAGTCGAAGTTGAAGTGCCGCAGGAAGTGCCCGGGGAAGTTCACCGACTCGAAGGAGACGGTGCCGGAGCCCGCCAGGCCGGGCCTCAGCCGGAACTGGGCGTCCTGGGCGGGGCTGACGTTCGGGTCGATGCGCACCTCGAAGTTGGAGTGCCGCACGTACCGGTCCTGGTGGTTGTACGACTGGAGCCGGTTGATCGCCGTGTTGGGCCAGCGTGCGAGCACGCGACTCTCCTCGGCGGCCGTCAGGTTCAGGATCGAGCCGTGGCGCTTCTTGGTGCCGCCCATGTTGTAGCTTCCCGAGGCCGGAAGCTGGTAGGTGCCGGGGGTGGCCGGGTTGGTCGTCGGGACCGGCATGTAACCGCGTCCCGAGGCGTACTGGTCGAGGTAGAGGGCCCACTTGTTGCGGTCCCTGAACTTCATCCACATCGGGCCCTCGACCTGGGAGCCGGTGAGGCCGATGCCGGAGAGGTTGCCGAGGCTGGTCCACGTTCCGAGGATCGAGTTGCTGCCTTCGAGCGTGATCTGGCTGTCACCGGAGGCCCGCACGTAGCGGTAGTTGCCAGTACCTGACGGCACTTCGAGGATCTGGGTGTCGATGATGCCCTGGGTGCCGGGGCGGTCGATGTAGAGCCGGGGGGTGCTGATGGTGCGGAAGTCCGCGGTGCGGGCGTAGTAGATGCGGTGCTTCAGCACACCGTTGAGCGTCGCGTTCGTCGCCCAGTACAGGACGTAGTCGTTGGTCTGCGGGTTCCAGATTGCCTCCGGCGCCCATGCGTTGCACCCGTCGGGGATCGCGCCGGCGACGTTGAGCAGGCGCGGCGCCGACCAGGTGACGAGGTCCGTGGACTCCCACACGACGAGGTTGCGGCTGCCGTTGGTCTGGGAGTCCCCCCACGACTGTCCGCAGCCGATGCACAGGTCGGTCGCGATGATCCAGTACCGGTCGCCGCCCGGGGAGCGCACCAGGGCGGGGTCGCGCACCCCGCGCGTGCCGACCGTGGAGCGCAGGACCGTCCCTCCGCCGTTGAGGTCGTTCCAGTGCAGACCGTCCGTGCTGTGCGAGAAGTAGATCTGCTGATTGGTCGCCCCCTCCCCGATGAAATGCGTCATCAGGTAGCCCGGGTCAGCGGCCACGGCCCTCTGAGGTGCGGTCAGGACTTGGGATGTGAAGAGCAGGCTGGCGGCGACCAATATCGCCGCCAGCCGGGCGAGAACCGCGGACATTGCATCTCCTGATCTCTACAAGTGGAGCCGGAGTTCCTTCGGACGTGGCAGCGACCGGAGATGGGCTGTCGCGAGTAAGGCTCCCTCCCTTTCGCCCCGGGAATTGTCCCTTCGAAACAGCAGGTCGTTCGATATCACGAACACTGTTCGCGAATTCGATCAGAAGGTAGAGGTGTGGATGGAGGGACGTCAATGGATCGGACAAGCTTGATTGTTGAACAACTTCGCACATCGGCCGTGCGCGCTCGAGCCACTCGTTCCGACCTCTGGGGCGAACGTGTCGAACTGGTTCGCTCGACGCGGGCATCGTCGGCAGGACACTGCCGCGGGCGGCGGCGAGTTGCCAAGCCGAAAGAAAAGTGTTCGACGTGTCGGACATGGTTCGAAAACTATTGACCTTGACTCATGTCCCAACTCACACTCGCGCAACGCGATGTCATACGGGCGGAACGTCAGCAGCACCTCGGCTGAAGCCTGCGCCCCTCCTCAGGCATGTCTTCTTCAGGGGATGTGAACCCATGCACAGCGTGAAACCTCAGGGCCGCCGACGATTCCGGCAGAGCGCTCCGGCCGCCGTGGCCGCCGCCGTCTCGCTCCTGGTGGGCGTCGTCGGCCCGGCGGCCCCTGCCCAGGCGGCGGAGATCACCGACGGCCTGGCCATCTGGTACAAACTCGACGCCACCTCGGGCACCGTGGCGGTGGACGCCTCGGGCCACGGCCGGAACGGAACCGTCAACGGCACCGCGGGCTGGTCGGGTGCCGGGGAAGGGCTCACGTTCAACGGCTCCGACACCTACATCAAGGTGCCGGACACCATCATGAGCGGCATGAACTCGATCACCGTCTCGATGGACGTGCAGATCGACGCCACCCAGGCCACGCCGTACTTCCTCTACGGCTTCGGCAACACCAGCAACGGCGCCGGCAACGGGTACCTGTTCACCACCGGCAACTCGTTCCGGACCGGCATCGCCTCCGGGAAGTACTCCACCGAGCAGAACACCCGGACCTCCGCCGCGCTGCCGCGCTCGGTCCACCGACGGCTTACCGGGCTGGAGCGGCACGCAGTTCAAGGCGTACTCCTCCAAGGACCTGGTCCACTGGAAGGACCACGGCGTCATCCTGGACCTCGGTCCTGACATCGGCTGGGCCGACGGCCGCGCGTGGGCCCCGACGATGACCGCGAAGAACGGGAAGTACTACTTCTACTACTCCGCCGACACGAACATCGGCGTCGCGGTCTCCGACCAGCCCACCGGCCCGTTCAAAGACCCCCTGGGCAAGCCGCTGATCCCTCGCGGCGCACTCACCGGCCAGATGATCGATCCGGCGGTCTTCACCGACGACGACGGCAAGTCGTACCTCTACTGGGGCAACGGCAGGGCGTACGTCGTCCCGCTCAACGACGACATGGTGACCTTCGATGCGTCGAAGGTCACCGACATCACCCCCAGCGGCTACAACGAGGGCACCTTCGTCATCAAGCGCAACGGTACCTACTACCTCATGTGGTCGGAGAACGACACCCGGGACGAGAACTACCGCGTCGCCTACGCGACCGGCTCCTCGCCCACCGGCCCCTGGACCAAGCGGGGCCTGATCCTGGAAAAGGACCTCTCCCTGGGCATCAAGGGACCCGGCCACCACTCGGTCGTCCAGGTGCCGAACACCGACGACTGGTACATCGCGTACCACCGCTTCGCCATCCCCGGCGGTGACGGCACCCACCGCGAAACCACCATCGACAGGATGGAGTTCGACTCCGGCGGGCCTGATCAAGAAGGTCGCCCCCACCCTGAGCAGCATCGACCCGGTCTCCGGCGGCGCCACCCTGCCGACGAACACCACCCGCTCGCTCCAGCCGGTCAACTTCCCCGGCCGCTACGCCGCCGTGCGGCCGGACAGCCTCGGCTACATCGACCCGGTGGCATCCTCCAGCGCCACAGCGGTCAAGCAGAGCGCCACCTTCACCGTCGTCCCCGGACTGGCCGACTCCACCTGCTACTCGTTCCGTGACTCATCCGGTCGCTACCTGCGCCACCTGGACTTGCGGGTCCGCTTCGACGCGGGCAACGGCACGGCGCTCTTCAACAAGGACGCCACCTACTGCGCCCGGCCGGGTTCGGCCACCGGCTCGGCCAGCCTGGAGTCGTACAACTACCCCGGCCGCTACCTCCGCCACCACAACTACGAGCTACGCGTTGACCCTTACCAGGACAACGCCACCTTCCGCGCCGACAGCTCCTTCACGGCGGTCAGCCCCTGGACCTGATCACACTCCCTCACTCGCCAGGTTCCCGCAGGGCTTTGCCGTGCGGGTCACCTGGCTGCGGGCACGGTATGTGGCAACCAGCGTCTGTGTTCACGGGACCTCAGCGGCGTACTCGTGGCATGCCCAGGCCGATCCAGGAGATGATCTCGCGCTGGATCTCGTTGTTCCCGCCGCCGAAGGTGAAGATGACGGCGCTGCGGTAGCCGCGTTCGAGTTCGCCGTGCAGGACGGCGCCCGCCGATCCCTCTTTCAACGGGCCTGCCGCGCCGAGGACTTCCATCAGCCAGGCGTAGGCGTCGCGGCGCGCCTCCGAGCCGTAGACCTTTACCGCGGAGGCGTCCTGCGGGGTGAGGGTGGACTGCTGGAGGGCGGACACCATCTGCCAGTTGAGGAGTTTCATCGCGTCGAGCCTGGTGTGGGTCCTCGCGAGGCGTCCGCGGACCCAGCCGAGGTCGATGACGCGGCGCCCGTCGGCGAGCTTGGTTCCGGCGGCCCAGCGCTGGACGTTGTGGAGCGCGCGGATGGCCATGGTGCCGTGGGCGGCGAGGGTGACGCGTTCGTGGTTGAGCTGGTTGGTGATGAGCCGCCAGCCCTTGTTCTCGTCGCCGACGCGGCGGGAGACGGGGACGCGGATGTTCTCGTAGTAGCTGGCCGTGGTGTCGTGCGAGGCGAGGGTGTTGATGAGGGTGCACGAGTAGCCGGGCTCGCTCGTCGGCACGAGCAGCATCGTGATGCCCTTGTGGGGCGGTGCGTCGGGATCGGTGCGTACGGCGAGCCAGACCCAGTCGGCGGTGTCCCCGTTGGTGGTCCAGATCTTCTGTCCGTTGACGGTGTAGTGGCCGGTGGCCTCGTCGCCCTCACGTACGGCGCGGGTCTTCAGGGCGGCGAGGTCGGTGCCCGCGTCGGGCTCGCTGTACCCGATCGCGAAGTCGATCTCCCCGGCCAGGATTCTGGGGAGGAAGAACGTCTTCTGTTCGTCCGTGCCGAACTGCATGATCGTCGGGCCCACGGTGTTGAGGGCCATCAGCGGCAGCGGCACGCCGGCCTGCGCGGCCTCGTCGAAGAAGATGAACTGTTCCATCGGCGAGAGCCCCCGCCCGCCGTACTCCTCGGGCCATCCGACGCCCAGCCATCCGTCCGCGCCGAGGCGGCGGACGGTGGCGCGGTAGAAGCGCTTCCGGGCCGCCGGTTCGGCGTACCGGGCGTAGGCGTTGTCGGGTACCAGCTCGGCGAAGTACGCACGCAGGTCGGCGCGCAACCGCGTCTGCTCAGGCGTGTATTCGAGGTGCACGGCCCCTCCAGAGTGTCGCGTTCCTACGGCGGCCGACACAGTAGAACGTGTTTCAAGAATCTGGAAGGGCTTCCCGCACCCGATCGCCGTCATCGCGCCGATCGCTGTCATCGCGCAGATCGCCCTCGTCGCGCTGATCCGTCAGCAGTTCGGACATCGTCGCGGCCGCCTCGACCGACGCCTGCGCACAGCAGTTGTTGAAGAGCACGTGGACCTGGTCCGTGCGTTCCGCGAGCGCGCGGACGCGCGGGAGCCAGTCCCGGAGTTCGTCCCGCGTGTAGTGGTGCCGGTAGCGGTTCTCCTTGCTGCCGGTGCCCCACTGCGGGCTGCGCCCGTGGAACCGTACGACGGAGAGACCCGGCGCCGTCGCCTCCGCGACGGGCGGCACCGAATCGGGCAGTCCCTGGAGCGTGTCGACGGCCACCAGTGGTATGCCCTGGTCCCGTAGGAAGCCCGCCGTCTCGTCGATACGGTCCGGCGTGAGCCACCCCGGATGTCTGAACTCCACGGCGATCGGCGTCCCGGCGCGCTCCCTGCACTCCTCGATGTACGCCCGTGAGCGGGCGCCCGGCCGGAACCAGGGGGAGAACTGGAACAGCACGGTGCCCAGCCGGCCGGCGTCGCGCAGGGGCGCGACGCCGGCCGTGAACCGCTGCCACAGTTGCGTCACCGCGTCCTCGGGCAGCTGGGACTTGCGTACCCACGCCGCCGGGTCGAGGCCCGGTGGCCGCAGGGATGCGGGAAGCGCGCCCACCCGGGCGCCGTGCCCGGTGAGGAGGGCGAACGCCTTCACGTCGAAGAGGAAGCCCTCGGGGGTGCGCCCGGCCCACAGGGCGCTGACCCGCTCGGCGGGCAGCGCGTAGAACGTGCTGTCCGCCTCCACGACAGGGAACCGGGCGGCGTAGTGCCGCAGCCGCCCCTCGGCTCCCCGGGCACCCGTCGGATACCAGCCGCTGGAGACCAGCGCGGGATCGGTCCACGAGCAGGTGCCCACCAGAATGTCGCCCATGTCGTCGCCCGTGATCAGTCGGTGGACAGGGCCTCCAGGAGCTCACCGACCTGGGGTTCGGGCAGCGCCTTGGCGACATCGGCCTGGGCGACCATGCCGACGAGCCGGTGGTCGTCGATCACGGGCAGCCTGCGCACCTTGTGCTGCGTCATCTTGCGGAGCACCTGCTCGACACTGTCGTCGGCCTGTACGAACACCACCTCGCCCTGCGCGAGTTCGCCGGCCGTGGTCGCGTTCGGGTCCTTGCCCGCGCCGAGTGCCCGCACCACGATGTCGCGGTCGGTCAGCATGCCCTTGAGCTTCTCGTCGGTGCCGCAGATGGGCAGGGCGCCCACACCGAGCCGCGTCATCGTCCGGGCGGCGTCCGCCAGGGTCTCCTGCTCGCCCACGCACTCCGTGCCCTTGGACATGATCTGGCGTGCGGTTGTCATCGTCCCTCCTGGTTCGGATGTGACGGTCCGTTTGCTGGAATCCGCCGGGTACCCGCCCGCGGGCCGGGCAACCGTTCTGCGGCGATGACTTGTGTCGCACCAGGGGTAGCGGCGGCTGCGCCGACAGGTGCAGACGGCCACCATGAACCGGTCGGAGCGGGCGGTCGTGCCGTCCGCCAGTGTGATCTCCACCGGCCCCTCGACCATCACCGGGCCCTCGGGGTCGACCACGACCCGCCGGGCGGGGCGGCTGTCCTGCGTTCCAAAACTCTCAGTCGCGCCAGGCACGGATGACCACCAATTCCTCTTTCGTCTCGCCCGGGTCCACCAGCCCCTGGGCCTCCAGCCAGGCGGCGTGCCGCCGCATCACCGGGCCGTACGGCACGGTCTCGCGGGCCACGGGCCCGGCCCGCAGCCCGCGCGCGGTCAGGGCGTCCACGGTGGCGTCCACGCCGCACAGCGCCGACTGCACCAGAAGGAGTACGCCGCCCTGCCTCAGCAGGGGCGGCGCCTGCACGCACAGCCGGTCCAGCACCGCACGGCCGTCCGCACCCGCCCACCAGGCCAGATCGGCGGCCTTCGCCGGTACGCCGCCGGGCGAAGCGACGTACGGTGGATTGGAAAGGATCACATCGAAGCTCCGCCCCGCGAACGAGCTGAGCAGGTCACCTCGGTGGACACGGATCGGATGTCCTCGCAGCCGGGCATTGAACCGGGCCGCGAGGACGGCTCTGCGCGACAGGTCGGTCGCGGTGACACTGGCGGCACCGCATTCGGCGGCCACGAGCGCGAGAGCACCGGTGCCGGTGCCGACGTCGAGCACGTCGGCACCGGGCATCCGCGGCTCCTCACGCGTCACCCGTGCGAGGAGTTCGGTGTCTTCCAGTGGAGCGTAGACACCAGGTGGTCTGAGTAGGCGCATGGGACGGGGGTACCTCGAAGAGCCCTGGTCATAACGGCCCCCGCCGGAAGGAGCAGCAAATGAGGGATGTCCCCGTCCGCCCCGGTTCGTACTGGATGGAGTACGGCGACGACGCGGCGCGCCCCCGGCCGCCCGACGGTCTGGACGTGGACGTGGCGGTGATCGGCGCGGGCATCGCCGGGATCTGTACGGCCTGGGAGCTGGCCCGGGCGGGGAGGACGGTCGCGCTGCTGGAGGCGAACCGGGTCGCCGCCGGAGTGACCGGTCATACGACGGCAAAGCTTTCCGCCCTACACGGGAACCTCTACCAGCGGCTGCGCAGCACCCGTGGCGCGCAGGGCGCCGCCCTGTACGCCCGTTCCCAGCAGGACGCCATCGGGCACGTGGTGGCCGTGTGCCAGGAACTGGGGATCGACTGCGACCTGGAACGCTTCCCGGCGTTCACGTACGCCGAGACGGCCAAGGAAGCCCACACGGTCGAGGCGGAGGCGGAGGCGGCCCGCGAGGCCGGGCTGCCCGCGTCGTACGTCAAGGAGACGGGACTGCCGTTTCCCGTGGCGGGCGCGGTGCGGGTGGAGGACCAGGCCCTGTTCCACCCGCGCAAGTACCTGTACGCGCTGGTCGCCGATCTGGAGCGGCGCGGCGGGCAGGTCTTCGAGGGGACCAGGATCGTCGGACTGCGCGAGGGCGAGCCGTGCCGGCTGACGACGGAGGACGGACGCACCGTCTCGGCCCGTGACGTCGTGGTCACCACGCACTACCCGGTCTTCGACCGTTCGCTGCTCTTCGCGCGGCTGAAGCCGCACCGCGAGCTGGTCGTGGCGGGTGTGATTCCGTCCGGGCAGGACCCGCTGGGGATGTACCTGACGCCCGAGGGAACGACACGTTCGGTGCGGACCGCTCCGTACGGGGAAGGGCAGCGGCTGCTCATCGTGACGGGTGAGAAGTTCACCCCGGGAGCGGGCCGGGTCGAGGAACGGTACGAGCGGCTGGAGACGTGGACCACGCAGCGCTTCCCCGACGTACGGCTGACGCATCGCTGGGCCGCCCAGGACAACGAGCCGACGGACGGTGTGCCCTTCGTGGGCGCGCTGCACCCGCGCGCGCGTCACAGCTTCGTGGCGGCGGGCTTCAACAGCTGGGGCATGGCCAGCGGCGTGATGTCGGGCAAACTGCTCGCCGCCCGGATCACCGGGGAAAAGCTGCCCTGGACGGACCTGTACGACCCGGTGCGTCTGAAGCCGCTGAAGGAGGCCCCGTCGCTGATGCGGTTCCAGGCCGCCGCAGCCGGTCATTTCGTGGGCGACCGGCTGCCCTTCGTGACGGGCGGCGGCCGTGCCTCGGCGATCCCTCCCGGCGGGGGCGCGGTGCTGCGCAGTGGCGCCCGTCATGTGGCGGTCCACCGCGACGAAGCCGGTGAGCTGCACGCGCTGTCTGCCCGGTGTACGCACCTGGGGTGCCTGGTCCGGTTCAACGACGCGGAACGGACCTGGGAGTGCCCGTGCCACGGGTCCCGGTTCGGGACCGGCGGCGAGGTGCTCCAGGGACCGGCCGTACACCCGCTCGAACGGGTCCACGACATCGAGGAGGACGACGACGCATGACGGCCGCCCCTGAGCTGCCCTCCGCCCGCGGGCCCCTTTCGGGCGCCGTGCGGGACATACTGCTCGGCTCTCCCCCGCCCGGCCCGCCGCCCGGTGAGGCCGCTTCCTGGGACCCGTTCGGGGACGATCTCCAGCTGGCCCTGTACATGGCGTACGAACCGCACTACCGGGGCTTCCGGGGTGTCTGCGATACGCGGGAATGGGACCTGGACCTGCTGCGGCTGCGCGGCGCCATGGAAGAGACGTTCCTGGGCGCGCTGCGGGCGGCGGCGGCCGGCGACGACGACGTGACGGCCGCACTGGACGCGCTGCTCATCGAGCCGGCCGAGGGGCAGGGTGTCTCGCACGAGTTGATGCACGACGGCACCTGGGAGCGGATGCGCGAGTACCTCGCCCACCGCTCGCTCTACCAGCTGAAGGAGGCCGACCCGCAGGCATGGGTGATTCCACGGCTGGAGGGGCAGGCCAAGGCGTCGCTGGTGGCGGTCGAGTTCGACGAGTTCGGCGGCGGACGCGGTGAGAACGTACACGCCAGACTGTTCGCCGATCTGATGGAGGGCGCGGGACTCGACGCGCGCTACGGCCGCTACCTGGAGTTCGCGCCCGCCGTCACACTCGCCCCCGTCAACGCGATGTCGCTCTTCGGACTGCACCGTGCCCTGCGCGGCGCCATGGTCGGGAACTTCGCCACGCTGGAGATCACCTCTCCGCCCGGCGCGCGCCGGATGGCGAAGGCTCTGGAGCGGCTGGGCGCGGGCGAGGAGTGCACGCGTTTCTTCACCGAGCACATCGAGGCGGACGCCGTGCACGAACAGGTGATGCGCCGCGACGTGATCGGGGATCTGCTCGCCAGGGAGCCGCAGCTTGCCGGGGACGTCGCGTTCGGCATCCGGGCGAGCGTGCTGCTGGAGACGCGCTGGGAGGAGCACGTACTGGCCGCCTGGCGGGAAGACCGCACTTCGCTGCGGCCCGGCGCGCCCGGCATCAGCGGGCCGGCATCGCCCCGATGAGCTCCGGGTCCGCCGCGCGCATCCTGCCCCGAGAGCGCACTCCGCCGCGCACAGGACGGCCTGTGCGCGGCGGAATGCGTGAGTGCGGGTGTGATGCCGCGGGGCGCTAAGGAAGCTGGGTGTCGATCGCCGCTCGGCCCTCCTTCTCCAGCCGGCGCCGCGCCCACTCCAAAGTCGCCGGAGTCACGTCACGCCCCGAGGAGAGCACCAGGTCCTCGGGCGTGACGTCGTCGGTGGCGCCGGTGTGCAGCAGGCTGTCGGGGGTCACCTCCGACGGCTTCGGCCTCGAAACGGATTCCTCGCTCATACCGCCTCCTTGTTTCGTCGATCAGTCGGCATTCTGGTTCCCGCGTACCCGCACCGCATCCGGTGAACATCCCCCGGCCCTGTGGGTTCTTCCGTTCCGGATGCGAGGGGCGCCTGCCTGCGGCAGCGTGGGCAATGTGGGCAGCTCAATCGGGCCGGACGAGGCACGGAGTGGGACACATGAGCGAAGACAACATGGTTCCTCCCGAGGACGACGGCGTTCTGGACGCCCAGGACACGCTCGAGAGCGACGATCTGGAGTACGACCCCCTCGACGCGGGTATCTCGCCCCCCGAGCACTGGTCGCCGGCCGAATTCTTCGGCAACACGGCGGAGGAGGCGCATCGGGGCGAGTCGCTGGACCAGCTTCTTTCCGAGGAGGAACCGGACATCGATCCGGACGCCCCCGACGAGGACGAAGAGGAGGACGAGCTCAAGGGTCTGGACGAAGAGCTCGAGGGCCTCGACGAGGAACTGGAAGACCTGTAGCCGACGGCTACGCGGGCGACTGGCCCTCACCGGCCGGACCGCCCTCACCGCTCTGCCCGCCCCGGCCGCCCTGCCCCTCCGGCCCCTCCTGCCCGTACCGCCGCTCGAACCGGGCGATCCGCCCCTCCGTGTCCACTGCCCGGGCCTTGCCCGTGTAGAACGGGTGGCTCTCCGAGGAGATCTCGACATCGACGACGGGATACGTGTTGCCGTCGTCCCACTCGATGGTGTTCTCGCTGGTGGCCGTCGACCGGGTGAGGAACGCGTATCCCGCGGCCCGGTCCCCGAAGACCACCTGCTGGTAGGAGATGCTGGCGTCCGGCTTCACGTCTGGCTCCTTGCCTCGTTGTACGGGGGCGAGTGCGCGCGTACGGATCGGGCCTTCTCAGGCTAAGCCGGACGGCGCCCGTCGGCATCCGTCGCCGTGACGCCCGCTGCCGCGCCCGCTCCCCCACGCGCCGCCGTGCCCCTGAACGTGGAGCGGTAGGCGCTCGGCGAGACGCCCAGAGCGGCGTGCAGGTGCTGGCGCAGCGACACCGCCGTGCCGAAACCGACCGCCGCCGCCACCCGGTCGACCGGCAGGTCCGTCTCCTCGAGCAGCTGCCGGGCGCGGTCGACCCGCTGTGCGGTGAGCCACTGGACCGGCGTCTGTCCGGTCTCCTCGCAGAACCGGCGGGAGAACGTGCGCGTACTCATCGCGGCGCGGCCGGCGAGCTCGCGCAGGCTGATGGGCCGGTCCAGGTGCTCCAGGGCCCACGTGCGGGCGGGTTCGGTGGACGACTGGCGCGGGGCGGTGACCGGGCGCGGAATGTACTGCGCCTGGCCGCCGTCGCGGTGCGGCGGGACGACCGTGCCGCGGGCCACCTCGTTGGCCACGCGTGACCCGTGGTCGCAGCGGATCATGTGCAGGCACAGGTCGATGCCGGAGGCCACGCCCGCCGCCGTGAGTACGCCGTCCTCGTCGGTGTAGAGCACGTCCGGGTCGACGCGCACGGCCGGGTGGAGCCGCTGGAGATCGGCGGCGGAGCGCCAGTGCGTGGTGGCGCGCTTCCCGTCGAGCAGTCCGGCCGCCGCGAGGACGAAGGAGCCGGTGCAGATGGACGCGATGCGGGCGTCGGGGTGGATCCGGCCCAGGGCCTTCGCGAGGGCGGGCGGCAGGTGGGGCTCGGCGCGGGGTGTGTAGTCCTCGTCGGAGGCCGGGACGATCACGGTGTCGGCTTCGGCGAGGATGTCCGTGCCGTGGGCGACGTGGAGGGTGACATCGGCGTCCGTGCGTACGTCGCCGGGCTCGGGTGTGCAGGTCAGGACCTCGTACAGGGGCTCGCCGCCGGCCGAGACGGCCTGTCTGAACAGCCGGTGGACGATGCCCAGTTCCATGGTGAGCAGCCCGTCACGCACGAGGACGGCGACGCGGTGCGGGTTTCCCGGGTTCCGGAACGCTGATGCGGGCGACACGAGCGGCATGGCGAGATTCTTTCACACCATGACGTTCTCGCCACTGGTCCGCCGCCGGGCCACGGCGCAGGGTCGGACGCATGGTTCAGATCACGCGGAGTCCACACAAGCGGCCTCGGGTACGGGCACGGGTGCACCGGGCCTGGGGGGTCGCCGCGGTCGCCGCTCTGGCGATCGTCGCGGCGGGGGCCTTCACCACCATGGCGGGACTGCTGACCGGCCCGCTGCACCGGGAGTTCGGCTGGTCGCGCTCCACGATCGGGCTCGGCGCGTCGGTGAACATGGTCCTGTACGGCCTGACGGCGCCGTTCGCCGCCGCCCTGATGGACCGCTTCGGGATGCGCCGGGTGGCCGGCGGCGCGCTGGCGGCCGTCGCGACGGGCGCCCTGTTCACCACGGTGATGACGCGGCCCTGGCAGTTCGTACTGGCCTGGGGTGTGCTCGTCGGTACGGGCTGCGGCTCGATGGCGATGGCGTTCGCCGCGACCGTGACCGACCGCTGGTTCGTACGCCGCCGGGGACTGGTCACCGGTGTGCTCACCGCGGCCGGGGTGTGTGGGCAGTTCGTGTTCCTGCCGTTGCTGTCCTGGATCGTCGAGCGGTACGCGTGGCGCGCCGGGACCGTGACGCTCGTCGTGGCGGCGCTGGCCGCCCTGCCGCTCGTACTCCTGCTGCTGCGTGATCGTCCGACGGATGTCGGACTACGGCCGTACGGGGCGCCGGAGCACGCCGCGGAGCGTTCCCCGCAGCGGCCCGTGCCCGTTCCCGGAGCGGCGCGGCGGACCGTTCACGTGCTCGCACGGTCGGCGCGCACGGGTCCCTTCTGGCTGCTGGCGGCGACGTTCGCGATCTGCGGCGCGTCGACGAACGGCGTCATGTGGACCCACTTCACCCCGGCCGCGCACGATCACGGCATGCCCGCCACCGTCGCCTCGTCGCTGCTCGCGACGATCGGCGTCTTCAACGTCGCGGGAACCGTCGCCTCGGGCTGGCTGACCGACCGCCTCGACCCCCGGCGCCTGCTCGCCGCGTACTACGCGCTGCGCGGCCTCACGCTCCTCGCCCTGCCCCTGCTGCTGACGGCGCACATCGGGGCGCCCCTGTTCGCCTTTGTCGTGCTCTTCGGGCTGCTCGACGTCGCCACGGTGCCGCCGACGCTCGCCCTGTGCCGCGAGCTGTACGGCAGGGGCAGTTCCATCGTCTTCGGCTGGGTCGGAGCGGCGCACCAACTGGGTGCCGGACTGGCCGCGTTCGCGGGCGGCGCGGCGCGGGACGCGTTCGGCTCGTACGACCCGCTGTGGGTGGGCGTCGGCGCACTGTGCGGGGCGGGTGCGCTGCTGGCGCTGATGGTCGTACGGCCGAGGCGAGCGGCGGAGTGAGGAAGACCTGGCCCCCTACCCTGCCCGCGGGGCACGCAAGCCGGGCCGACCAGGATTCAGGCAAAAGCGTTACTACATGAGGAAACTGACCGTAATCGGCCTGTACGGTGCCCCGCATGGACGGGGTCCGGGGCGCACGCTCCTTCGGGGAAGAACTGCGGCGTCTGCGGAGCGAGCGCGGCATCTCGCTCACGGCGCTGGCCCGGTCGATCCATTACAGCAAGGGCTATCTCAGCAAGATCGAGAACGGCGGCAAGCCACCGACCCCGGACGTGGCCAGGCGCTGCGACGAGGCGCTGGGCGCGGGCGGCGCCCTGGTGCGGCTGGTCGCCGAAGTACCGCCCGCGCGCCGTCCGATGACAACGCCGTCGCCCCAACGGCCCGGCCCGGCCGACGCGGTGTGCCCGTACCGGGGCCTCGCGGCCTTCGGGCCCGAGCACGCGCAGTGGTTCTTCGGGCGGGAGCGGGCGACCGCCGAGCTGGTCGGCAAGCTCGCCGAACGGGCCGGCAGCGGACCACTCGCGGTCGTGGCCTCCTCGGGGGCGGGCAAGTCCTCACTGCTGCGGGCCGGTCTGGTGCCCGCGCTGCGGCGCGGCGCGCTGCCCGTCGAGGGGTCGAGCGGCTGGCCGGTGGTGGCGTGCACGCCCACCGCGCATCCGCTGAAGGAGCTGCTGCGGTGCGTGACCGAGGCGCTGGGGGCGGGGCTCGGGGTGGACCCGGAGTCGTTGCGGGTGCGGCCACGGGGGCTTGCCGAGGCCGTACGGCCGCTGCTGGCGGCGGGGCCGGGGCGGCTGGTGCTGCTGGTCGACCAGTTCGAGGAGACGTTCACGCTGTGCGCGGACGAGGCGGAGCGGCGCGCCTTCGTCGCGGCGCTGTCCGCGCTCGCCACCCCTGCCGACGAGGACGCCGACGGGGACGACGAGAGGCCGCCCGGTGTCGTGGTGCTGGGCGTACGGGCCGACTTCAGCGGCCGTTGCCTCGACCACCCGGAGCTGGCGGCCGTCTTCTCGCACGGCCTGTTCGCGCTCGGCCCGATGACCGCCGCCGAACTGCGCGAGTCCATCACGCTTCCCGCCCAGCGAGCGGGGCTGGCCCTGGAGCCAGGTCTCGTCGGTCTGCTGCTCCGCGATGTGGGGGTCAGAGGCACCGGCCGGGGCAGCCAGGACGATCTCACGCCGGCCTCGCCCGGCGCGCTGCCCCTGCTCGCCCACGCCCTGCTGGTCACCTGGCAGCAGCGCACCGGCCGGACGCTGACCGTCGCGGGCTACAAGACGACCGGCGGCATCCACGGCGCGATCGCGCGGACGGCCGAAGCCGTGTTCACCCGGCTTCGGCCGGCCGAGCAGGAGATGGCGCGGCGGGTGCTGGTGCGACTGGTCCAGGTCGGCGCGGGCGACGGCGGCGGCAACGCGGGCGGGGACAGCGACGCGGCGACCCGGCGCAGGACGAGCCGTGAGCTGCTGCTGGAGCAACTGCCCGACAGGCACGGTGTGGAGGTGGCGCTCGACGCGTTCGTACGGGCCCGGCTCATCACCGTGGACAGCGACGCGGTGGAGATCACCCACGAGGCGCTGCTGCGCGCCTGGCCCCGGCTGCGGGGCTGGATCGGCACCAACCGGGCCGGGCTGCTCATCCACCAGCAGCTCGCCGAGGCCGCCGCCGAGTGGGTGCGCGCGGACCGCGATCCCGGGCTCCTGTACCGGGGGACGCGGCTCGCCGCCGTACGGGAATGGGCGGAGCAGACCGACGGACGGGCCGAACTCGCCACGTACGAAACCGAGTTCCTCGACGCGAGCCGGGCCCAGGAGGAGGCCGGCAAGCAGGCCGCGCGGCGCCAGGTGCGCACCCACCGCAGGCTGCTGGTGCTGCTTGGCGCGCTGCTGGTACTGGCACTCCTCGCGGGCGGAACGGCGTTCCACCAGCGGTCCCGCGCGGTCGACGAGCGCCGGATCGCCCAGTCGCAGGCGATGGCGGTACGGTCCGGCGCTCTGGCGTCGGGGCAGCCGGAGGCGTCGATGCGCCTGGCGGCCGAGGCGTACCGCACCGCGCCGACCACCGAGGCGCGCGGCGCGCTGCTCAGCACACAGGCGCAGTACTTCGCGGGCCGCCTCGGCGGGCACACGGGACCGGCCAACGGCGTGGCGTTCAGCCCCGGCGACAGGCTGCTGGCATCGGCCAGTTCGGACGGCACCGTGCGGCTGTGGGGAGGGGCGGACCACCGCACCCCGGTGGATACGCTCACGGGCCACAGCGGTCCGGTGATCTCCGTGGCGTTCAGTCCCGACGGGCGGCTGATCGCGTCGGCGGGCTCCGACGGGTCGGTGCGGCTGTGGGGCGTGGCGGACCGTCAGCCGGCCGGGACGCTGCTCGGCCACGGCGGCGCCGTACGGTCGGTCGCCTTCGGTCCCGGCGGGCGGAGCCTCGTGTCGGGCGGAGCGGACGGGACGGTGCGGCTGTGGGACGTGGCGCGCCGGCAGGTACGGGCGACGCTGCGGGGCCACGGCGACAGCGTGCACGGGGTCGCTTTCAGCGCCGACGGGCGAACCGTCGTTTCGGGCTCGTCGGACCGTACGGTCAGGCTCTGGGACGTGGCCCGGCGCGCCGGGCGGGCGACGCTGAGCGGGCACAGTGACGGCATCCTGGGGGTGGCCTTCAGCCCGGACGGGCGCAGCGTCGCCTCGGGCAGTGCGGACCGTACGGTCAAGATCTGGGACGTACGCCGCCTGCGTGTCCGGGCCACCCTCACCGGCCACAGCGACGACGTCAACGCCGTGGCGTACGGCGAGGACGGGGCCACCGTCGTCAGCGCGGGCGGCGACGGCACGGCAAAGGTGTGGGACACGGCGAGCCACCGGGTGACCGCGACGCTGGCCGGGCACACGGACTACGTGCTCGGGGCCGCCGTCAGCGGCGGCCATGTGGTGGCGACGGCGGGCTTCGACCAGTCGGTGGTGCTGTGGGACCTGGACCGGGCGGCGCTGACCGCGCGGCCGTTCGCCGAGGCGTGGCAGTCGGCGGTCGCGCCGGACGGGCGGCTGCTGGCGTCGGCGAGCGTGGACCGTACGGTCAAGCTGTGGGACGTACGCCGCCACAGACTGCTCACCACCCTCACCGGACACACCGGCTCCGTCTTCGGCGTCACCTTCTCCCCCGACGGACGCCTCCTCGCCTCCGCGGGCGCCGACCGTACGGTCAGGCTCTGGGACGTACGCCGCCACAGACTGCTCACCACCCTCACCGGACACACCGGCTCCGTCTTCGGCATCGCCTTCTCCTCCGACGGACATCTCCTCGCCTCCGCGAGCGCCGACCGTACGGTCAAGCTCTGGGACGTACGCCGCCACAGACTCCTCACCACCCTCACGGGCCATCAGGACTTCGCGAACGCGGTCGCGTTCAGCCCGGGCGGCAAGATGCTGGCGGTCGGTGGTGACGACCTGACGGTGCGGCTGTGGAGCGTGGCGGACCGGCGGGCCCGCGGAGTGCTGCGCGGCCACACGGGCTCGGTGCGCGGCCTGGCGTACAGCCGGGACGGGCGGACGCTGGCGAGCAGTGGCAATGACGGGACGGTGCGCCTCTGGGACACCACGCACCACCGGCCCGCCGCCACCCTCACCGGCCACAGCGGCGCGGTGCGGGCGGTCGCCTTCGATCCGGGCGCGGGCGCGGATAGGCCGGGCACGACGCTGGCGAGCAGCGGCAGTGACGGCACGGTGCGCCTCTGGGACACCACGCACCACCGGCTCACCGCCACCCTCACCGGCCACAGCGGCGCGGTCTGGGGCGTCGTCTTCGATCCGCGGTCGCGCGCACTGGTCAGCAGCAGCAATGACGGCACCGTACGGCTGTGGAACACCGACGTGAGGGCCGTTTCCCAGGGCGTTTCCCGTTTCCTGGCGCGCCAGGAGACAGCTGGATCCTCGACATCCCCGGGCTTCGCGGCTCAGGCTCGAAGGGCCGGACCGAACGGACCGAAGCCGTCGAACCGGAAGCCTGACGGAACATGAACGGGGATCAGACATGCGCAATCGATGGAGAGCGGCAGCCGCGGCGGCGGCCGTCGGACTGTCGCTCATCGCCTGGCCGGCGGAGGCGGGACAGCCCGTACGGGTCGCGCCTTCCGGGACCGCGGCCGCCGAAGGGTGTGACGTCCTCACACCCGGAGCCTCGGCGGCGGCCGAGAAGGCGGTACGGGCCGCCTGTTCGCAGATCGGCGTGTGGTACTCGTGGGGCGGCGGCCACGGCCCGGCCCCCGGGCCCACGTACGGGATGGTGGACCCGACCGATCCGGCCAGCGAACACGATCCGCAGCGGCGCGGCTTCGACTGCTCGGGCCTGGTCAGGTACGCCTACGCCGAGGCGACCGGCCAGGACATCCTGAACGGCACGGCCCACAGCCAGTACAACACCCCGCACGCGACTGCCCGCTTCGGCCCGTCGGAGGGGACCGGGCCGCTGGTCCCCGGGGACCTGCTGGTCTACGGGAACGCCCGCAAGGTTCATCACATCGCGATCTACCTCGGCGCCGGAAAGATGGTCGAGGCGAGGCAGTCCGGCACCCGGATCACGGTCAGTGATGTGCGCCTGGGCGGCGACTCCTTCGGGGCCGTACGCGTCAACGGCACACCGGGGCAAGGCACGTTCAGCACCTGGGGTACGGACGTGTGGACACATGCCGAGGCGTCCACCACGAGCGCGCGGGTGCACAAGTTCGCGGGGCCGACGTCCGTGCGTATCTCGTGCCAGAAACACGCCCAGCCGGTCACCGCCGAAGGCATCACCAACGACGCCTGGTCCTATCTGCCGGACCACAAGGCGTGGATCACCAACATCTACATCAAGGGCCCGGCCTGGCTCGACGGCGTGCCCACCTGCCCGTAGGACACACACACCTCAAGGAGCAATCATGAGCCCCCACCTGAACCTCAACCTCACCAAGAAGCTCGCCGTCGCCCTCGCCGCGACCGCTCTGACGGCCGGCCTGGCCGGCGTCACGGCTCCCGCCACCGCCGCCCCCGCCGGACCCGCCGCCGAATGCGGGGTCCGTTCGGACGGCAAGCTGTACTGCGGCAACCGGGCCGGCGCAAAGGGCTACGAGCACCGGTCGTACGCCTCGGCGGTGCGCGGCCGGATGAACACGACGTTCAGCTGGTTCCAGTGCTGGGGCCGCGGCGACAGCCACCCGGGCGGCAACAACATCTGGTACTGGACCAAGCTGGACAACGGCCAGTGGGGCAACATGCCGGCCGTGGACGTCCACACGTCCGTCGACCCGGCACCCGGCCTGCGCGAGTGCTGACCGCACTGACGCACTGAGGAGTGGGCCGCCCCTACGGACGAGGGGCGGCCCACTCGGCGCACTCGCCCCCTCCGCCGCGCCGCCGCGTTCGGCGCGTCCGGCGCGGCGGATGTCACCGCCGTCACCCGGGCCTCGGCTTCGGCCGCGAGCACCGCTGAACGCCGCGCACAGGCTGTCAGTACCGCGAGGACCGCGACCGAGCCCCCGAAAGCCATGACCGTCGCGGGAGAGGTACGGTCCACCACGCGCCACCGGCCAGCGCCCCGACGGAAATGGTCGCCTGGAAGGACGCGGTGAAGAGGACAAAGGCGGCCTCCGGGGCGTACGGCGCGGACGCGACCACCACCCCCTCACTGGACACGCTGCGGCCCGGCGGGCTGCTCGTCGCCGTCCCCTCCGGTGTCTCCCCCGAACTCCTGGAGAAGGCCGGGTCGCGTGGTTGCCGCGCCACCGCGTACCTGGTCGAGCCGGACGGGCACGTGCTGGGCGAGATCGCCCGCCTGATCGACTCCGGCGTCCTCCTCGTGGAGGTCGAGGAGGTGTTCCCGCTGGAGAAAGCCGCCGAAGCGCATCGCCACGTCGAGTCGGGCCGCACCCGCGGCAAGCTCGTACTGCGCGTCGCTCCCTGAGCGTGACTCGCTCCCCGACGTAACGCCGCGGCGTAACTCCCCGGCGTAAAGGGAGCGACAGCAAAAAAGACTCACAGCCTCAAACCAGCAGAAACAGGGAATCACTCAAGGAGCACGTCCGAACGGCGGGCCGCCGGCCGTCCCCTGCTTGTGCCCGGGGCGGCCGGCAGACTGGTCAAAAGGAGCCGGAGTCATGACGACGAACGACAACCGCACGATCACCGCGGACAACGAGGCTCCCGTGCACCGGGAAGACGACGACCAGTACTGGCAGGCGTCGGACGCGGCGCAGTACCACGCCGCCCAGGCCGCCCTGGAAACGGTGCTGCCCCCCGCGCCGGTACCCGCGGAGCGGGCGCTGAAGAAGGAACTCAACCAGCTCTGGCACACCCTGGAAACCCGTCCGGTGATCGGTCTGGCCCGCACCATCGTCATGAGGCTGGGAGGCTGCACCCACGACGAGGCGTTCCAGGTTCTGGTGGACGTCTCCCGGTACACCAACATCGAGCTGCGCGAGATCGCCCAGCGCCTCGTCGACAGCGTCGACGGACCGCCCCCGAGCGGACCACTGCGTACGGCCCTGCACAACGCCTTCGAACGACTCGACACCACCACCGTCCGACCCGACACCGCCGGGTGAGACAACCGCTGGATCACGGAGGCGACGATGCCACGCACACTTCCCCTGCTGGGCCGCACCGCGGTGGTCACCGGTGCCGCTCGCGGCATCGGAGAAGGCATGGCGCGCGCTCTCGTGCGGCGTGGGGCCAGGGTGGCCCTGCTCGGCCACGAGGAGCCGGCACTCGCCCGGATCGCGGCCGCGTTCCCGGGCAGAGCCGCCCACTGGCCGGTCGACGTCACCGACGAGGCCGCGATGGCGCGTACCGCCGCCCGGGTGGAACAGCGCTTCGGCCCGCCTTCCGTCCTCGTGGCCAACGCCGGTGTGGCCGCGGGCGGGCTGTTCCTCGACCACGACCCGGCGACCTGGCGCCGGGTCGTGGAGGTCAACCTGATCGGCAGCGCGGTCACCGTCCGGGCCTTCCTGCCCGGGCTGCTCGTGACGCGCGGCTACTACCTCCAGGTCGCCTCGCTCGCGGCCCTCGCCCCCGCACCCCTCATGTCGGCGTACGGCGCCTCCAAGGCGGGCGTGGCGGCCTTCGCCCACGCGGTACGCGCCGAGTTGGCGCACCGCGGCGTGGCCGTGGGCGTCGCGTACCTCAGCTGGACCGACACGGACATGATCCGGGGTGCCCAGCACCACGACTCCCTGCGCGCCCTGCGCGCCCGCATGCCCTGGCCCGCCGGCCGGATCTACGCGCCGCAGCCGGTGGTCGACCGTCTCGTCCGCGGCATCGAGCGGCGTTCTCCCGCCGTCTACGCCCAGCCGTGGCTGCGCGCCGCACAGGCGGCACGCGCGTGCCTGCCGGCGGTCGTCACCCACCGCGCCCGGCGCGAACTCAGCCGGCTCGACGGCCGCGCCGGCCTCTCGGCGACCGGACTGCTCGGGGCGGGCGGCGAGGCCGACGCCGACGCCGCGGGCCTGAAGCGGTGAAGGGTGGTCAGGACCGGGAGGAGTCGGTGTGCTCGCCGCTCCTGCCGCTCCTGTCGCGACGGCTGACAGCGCGCTGGGTACGGCTGAGTACGCCGCCCAGGGAGCGGCCGCGCAGCGCCGCCCGGGCCGCGTTGGCTCCCGGAGCGCCGTGGACGCCGCCGCCCGGATGTGCGCCGGCCGAGGCGAGGTAGAGCCCCCTGACGGGCGTTTCGGGGCGCCCTGTGCCGGGGACGGGGCGGAAGAAGAGCTGCTGGTGGATGGCGGTGGTGCCGCCGTTGATCGCGCCGCCGTGAAGATTCGCGTTCATCGATTGCAGCGTCGGAGGGGCGAGGACCCGGCGGGCCAGGATCCGCGACCGGAAGCCGGGCGCGTACCGCTCGACCTGGGCCTCCACCCGGTCTGCCATCGCTTCCTGCTCGCGGGAGTCCCACGCGCCCGTGAGGCCGTCGTCGCCCGCGTCGCCTTTGATCTCCTGCGGGACGTGGGTGTAGGCCCAGGCCGATTCGGTGCCCGCCGGTGAACGCGAGGCGTCGGCCGTCGTCATCTGGCCGAACAGGGCGAAGGGCCGGTCGGGCACCTGGCCCGTCGCGATCTGCGCGGCGAACCGGGTGAGGCCGTCGACCCCGTCGGCCAGGTGTACCGTACCGGCAGTCGATGCCCCGGCGGCCGTCCACGGCACGCGGCCGTCGAGCGCCCAGTCGACCTTGAACGTGGCGAAGTCCCACTGGAAACCGCGCAGGTCGCGGACGAACCGGCCGGGCAGGTGCCGTTCGTCGACCAGCCCGCCGTAGAGGTCCGGCACGGCGACGTCCGCCAGCACGGCCCGGCCGGCCGGAACCGTCTCGCCGCCCGCCGTCCGCACGGCCACGGCGCGGCCCGACCGTACGACGACCTCGACGACGCGTTCGCCGCACCGCACAGCTCCGCCGCGCGCTCGCAGTCGTCGTACGAGCGCCGCGGTGAGCTCGCCCGCGCCGCCGGTCGGCACGGGAAATCCGTAACTCTGACCGAGCATGGACATGAGCCAGCCGAAGCCGCCGCTGCCTGCCGCTTCAGGGGGGAGGTCGGCGTGCAGGGCGTTGCCCGCGAGCAGCAGCCGGCCCGCCTCGCCACGGAACTCCTCCTCACCCAGGCGGCGTACCGGCAGCAGCATCGTCCGGGCGAAACGCAGTCCGCCCGCGCCGCGCAGCCGGGCCGCGAGCCGGGCGGCGGAGCGTACGGGCGGGAAGGGGGTGAAGAGGGAGCCGAGGATGTCGGGGCCCAGCCGGTCCCAGACGCCGCACAGTCCCCGCCAGGCCGCGCCGTCACCGGCGGCGAAGCCGTCCAGGCCCGCGGCGGTGTCCGCGGCGCGGCGTTCCAGGACCGCGCACCGGCCGTCGGACAGGGGATGCGCCAGCACGCTGGGGGCGTGGCTCCAGCGCAACCCGTGTTCGTGCAGGCGCAGGCGGTCGAGGACGGGGGACGCGGCGGCCAGCGGATAGAAGGCGCTGAAGAGGTCGCTGACATAGTCCGGATGGACTCCGCGGTCGCTGCGGACGGCGCCTCCGGGCTCGGGCTGCGCCTCGAGGACTTCGACGGTCCAGCCGGCATCGGCCAGCACGTTCGCGGCGACGAGCCCGTTGGGGCCCGCGCCGATCACTACGGCGTCCGGCATCACTGTCTCCCGGCCGGCCGGCTCCTGACCGGCCGGCTCCTGGTCAGTCGGCTACTGATCGGTCGGCTGGTGATCGGTCGGCTGGTGATCGGTCGGCTCTGTCCCGCCGGCTCCTGTGCGCGGAGCGGACCGCGGGTCCATGGGGTCAGGACCGCGCGGTCGCGCGCCGCGTGGTGCGTTCGACGACCTTGGCCAGCCGGCCGAGCATGCTGCGGTGGCGCAGTTGCAGTACGGCGTCGAGGGCCGCGTTGTGCAGCGCGCCGCCCACTCCGCGCAGGGGGTGCTCGTCGAGGATGACCAGCGCGTCCTCTCCCCAGGGGCGGACCTCGATGGCGATCCTGGCGGTGCCCAGGGGGCCGCTGTCGACCTCCAGTTCCAGCTCGTGCGGCGGTGCGGCCCGGCGGACGATCGTCTGGCCCGTCAGCGTCCACGGCCCGACGCACACCGTGTAGTCGATCGTCGCGCCGACCTCCGGCCAATGGCCCTTGCCGGGCCGCGACTCCGAGGTGCCGACGACCCAGTCGCTGTACCGCGACCCGTCCGCCAGGACCTCCCACACCGCCTCGGGCGAAGTGCGGATCAGCTGATGCCGTACGGCCATGGGTCCTCCAACGCCTGGACAGAAACGACAGAAACGTTCGCCGGCCCCCCGAGTGCCCAGCCTAGGGCGCCCCACCCCGATCGACCTCCCGGGCGCGTCCGGGTGGCCCCGGCCGACGGGCCCGCACGTGTCACGTGCGGAGCCCGTCGGCCGGACCGCTGCTGTGGCGGCTTCACCGGGTGACGACGTGCCGTTCGTTGGGAACGCAGTGCGTCATGGTCAGACCGGTCACGTCGCGCGGAGGGTTCTCCCCGAGGTTCGCGAGCCGCTTGCGGTCTTCCTCCGTGAGGTCCTGGCTGGCCAGTGGCTCCAGCCCGGCGACGTCCTGCGGGCTGATCCCGAGTCCGTCACCCACCCGCAGGCCGAGCTCGTTCTCGACCATCAGGAAGTGCCACACCATCCGTTCCTGCACGGGACGGTCGCAGTCGGACAGCAGGGTGATGAAGTTGTGCACCAGGTCGTCCCGCTCCCAGTCCTCCATGAGCCGGAAGCGCTGACCGGCCTGCATGTAGTCGTTGGTGCGCGGGATGCGCTTGCGCGTGAGCCTGCCGCGGATCTCCGGGCCCTGCTCGTCGTGCGTGGGGTACTGCCCCTCGCGCAGGCCGCCGGTGATCGACGGTTCGTAGTTGACGCTCGGGTTCTCCCCGCCGCCGTCCACGTGGTACGTCATCATGCCGTCGCGCTGGTTGGTGCGTACGTCGGCGTTCTTGGCCTGGTTGACGGGCAGCTGGAGGTAGTTCGGCCCCACCCGGTAGCGCTG
The DNA here is from genome assembly GCF_018614005.1 of Streptomyces sp. ISL-99. Lineage (NCBI taxonomy): Bacteria > Bacillati > Actinomycetota > Actinomycetes > Kitasatosporales > Streptomycetaceae > Streptomyces > Streptomyces sp. ISL-99. Next base: position 70,242 of record NZ_JAGGPC010000005.1, on the reverse strand, counting down.
GGTGTCGCTGTAGGAGAACGTACGGCCCACCAGCATCTTGTCGTCGGAGAAGTCCAGGCCGTCGACCAGCACACCGGTGCCGAAGGAGATCTGCTCGTTCTCGGCGAAGAAGTTCTCCGGCATCCGGTTGAGGACCATCTTGCCGACCGGCTTCGGCGGGAAGTCCTGCTCGGGCCACGTCTTCGTGTCGTCGAGCGGGTCGAAGTCCAGCTCGGGGTGGTCGTGGTCCTCCATCATCTGGACGACGAGTTCCCACTCCGGGTAGTCGCCCCGGCCCACCGCCTCGTAGAGATCCTTCGTGGCGTGGCCGAGCCCCTGGGCCTGTACGTTGGCCGCGTCCTCCTCGGTCATGCTGCGTACGCCCTGCTTGGGCAGCCAGTGGTACTTGACCAGGACGGAGTCGCCCTCGGCGTTGATCCACTTGTACGTGTTGACGCCGAACCCCTGCATGTGGCGGTAGTCGGCCGGGATACCGCGCGGGCTGAACAGGTTGACGAGCATGTGCATGCTCTCGGGGGTCTGTGACATGAAGTCGAAGATCCGGCGCGGCTGCTGCTCGAAGCTGATGGGATTCGGCTTGAGCGCGTGGATGACGTCCGGGAACTTGATCGCGTCCCGGATGAAGAAGACGCCCAGGTTGTTCCCGACGAGATCCCAGTTGCCGTCTTCCGTGTAGAACTTCACCGCGAAGCCGCGCGGGTCACGCGCCGCCTCGGAGGAGTCACGGCCCCCGATCACGGTGGAGAAGCGTACGGCCAGGTCGGTGCGCTTGCCGCGCTCCTGGAAGAGCTTGGCCCTGGTGAACCGGCTGATCGGCTCGTCGCCCCAGGCTCCGTACGCCTCGAAGTAGCCGTACGCGGTGACTCCCCGGGCATGGACGACGCGCTCGGGGATGCGTTCACGGTCGAAGTGGCTGATCTTCTCCAGGAACTGGTAGTTCTCCAGGGTGGCCGGGCCCCTGGGTCCCACAGTGCGCTGGTTCTGGTTGTCGTAGACCGGGTGACCCTGCCGGTTGGTCAGTACCTTCCGGTCATCCTCGGGGGACGGGCCCTTGCCGGATACATCCGTCACGATCTTCAACCCCTTCTATGCCAGTTTTGCCGGATATTCCACACCATTCCTCTTGGGGTGGAAGCCCGGCACTCCCGACGGGCTCGCGCAGGGTGCGTCGTCACCACCCTGCGCCCGGCCCCGGGAGACGGGCTTCGCTGCCCCGCCAGTACCCAGCGGCATAGAAGTCATACGACCGGCCCTGCGGAATCCGGCCCCGCAGCGGGACCGGATTCCGCAGGGCGACGGTTCAGCCCCGCTCCTCTCCGCCCAAGTAGTGGAATCCCGGCCGGGGATGCATCAGGAACTCGTGGTGCGAGATGTTCCACGCGTACGCGCCGGCGAGTGAGAAGGCCACCCTGTCCCCCGCCCGCAGACCCGCCGCCGGGACCCGCCGGGCCAGGACGTCCTTCGGGGTGCAGAGTTGACCGGTGAGGGTGACCAGGTCCCGCCGGGCCGCCGAGCGCGGCCAGGGGTGCGGCCAGTCGTCCACCGGCAGTACGGAACACGGCTGGTCGTGGCCCTTCGTGGCCGGGGTGCGCAGATGGTGCGTACCGCCGCGGACGACCGCGAACTCCTCGCCGTGGCTGTTCTTCACGTCCAGCACCTCGGTGGCGTACCAGCCGCAGTACGCGGTGAGCGCCCGGCCGGGTTCGATACGGATCGTCAGGTCCGGGTGCGCGTCGGCGAGTTCGCCGAGCCCCTTGCCGTACGCCGCCCAGTCGAAGCGGCGCTGCGGCTCGGCGTAGTCCACCGTCATGCCGCCGCCGACGTTGACCTCCGCGAGGCGGAATCCGTGCCGGTCCGCCAGGCCGGTGGCCCAGCCCACCACGGACTGGGCGACCGCCAGCTGCTCCGCGGCCTCAAGGCCGCTGGCCAGGTGGGCGTGGACGCCCCGCAGGTCCAGTTGCGGGAACGTGCCGTCGGTGAGCAGCCGTACTGTCTCGTCGGCCTCCGCCGGGTCGAGTCCGAACGGCGTCGGGCGGCCGCCCATCGCCAGTGAGCTGTTCTCCAGCGAGCCGTCCGGCACCGGCAGATTGAAGCGCAGCAGCACCGCCACCCGCGCGTCCGGCACGGTCCGCGCGGTCAGTTCGGCCAGCATGCGCAGCTCGTACGCGCTCTCCACGTGGAAGCGTCGTACGCCCAGCTCCAGCGCGGTCGTGATCTCCCGAGGGGTCTTGCCGGGACCGCCGAAGGCCAGCGGATGTCCGGGGACTGCCTCGTGGACGTGGGTGAGTTCGCCGCCGGAGGAGACTTCGTAGCCGTCCACGTACGGGGCGAGCGCGGCCAGGATCTCGGGGTCCGGGTTCGCCTTGGCCGCGTAGTACAGCTCGACGCGTGCGGGCAGGGCGGCCCGTACCGTCTCGGCGTGCTCGCGCAGCGCCGCCAGGTCGTAGAGGTACGCGGGGAGCTCGGCGGAGGGCAGAGCGAGGGCGCGGTCGCGCACCGCGGAGGTGGGGTCGGTCATCGGGCGTTCCAGGGGGTGTCGGTGCCGGTCGCCCCGGACAGGACGTCCTCGGCGAGCGGCGAGGGGAGCCGTACGTAGCCGGCCTCACGGTCGGCCTTGCGCTCCCAGCGGGTGAGCAGGTTCGCCTTGGCCGGCAGCGGCACGCCCGCGAGGAGGGCGGCGAGCCGGGGCGGGCAGCCGTGCCGGTCCGCGTAGTTCTGGAGCGTGGCGCGGACCTTGGCCCACAGGGCGGGCTCGGTGTCCGGGTGCAGGTCGGCGAGGGCGGCGAGCATCTCGGCGACGTGGTTGACCAGCAGGCAGTAGACCACCCGGTCCCAGCCGCGCTCCGCGTCGTACGTCATGGGGCCGGCGACCTCGGCCGGGAGCGAGGCGAGGGCGTCCGCGTGGTGTTCCGGGACGAGCTTCGTGCCCTCCAGGTCGCGCAGGAGCACCTGGGCGGGCATGCCGTCGTCGTCGACGCAGACGACGACGTTCTGCAGGTGCGGCTCCAGCACCAGGCCGTGGTCGAAGTAGGCGGCGAGGACGGGCGGCAGGAGCAGTTCGAGGTACGCCTCCCACCAGTCCAGCGCGGCCTGCGGGCCGGCCCCGTCGATGAGGTGGGAGATGTGGCCGGGGCCTGTCGGGTACTCGTCGGCGACGGCGGCGGCCAGCAGCGCCGTGGTGCCGGGCAGCTGGCGCCGGGAAAGGCCCTCTCGGACGATCACTCCGAAGCCTTCGAGCAGCGCGAGGTCCGGTACGCCGTCGGGGCCGGGGAGGGCGAGGCTGCGGTAGGCGGGCTCGCGGAGCACGGCGGCGCCGGGGAACCTGACGGCCAGGTCGGCCAGGGCCGGGCGCAGGAGGCGGGTCAGGGCCACGGCGCCTGCCAGCTCGTAACTGGAGTTCTTGCGCAGGCAGTTGGTGATGCGGATGTTGAGGCTGAACTTCAGGAAGGTCTCGCCGTCGTACAGCGTGCGGACGGACGCGGTGGCGGCGAACGGCGTGCGGCCCTCCCCCAGGTCGATGACGTCGCCGCGCGTCAGCGCCTCGCGGAGCGCGGGGTGCTCGCGCAGCAGCTCGTACTGCCAGGGGTGCGCGGGCAGCAGCCGGTAGCCGGCCGGGACGGCGGGGGCCGCGTCGCCGTGCAGCCGGTCCAGAGGGTCGGCCGCGCCCGGCTCGGCGCTCTCCCCGGCGATCAGCTCCTCGCGTACGGCCAGGTGGCGCAGCGGGAAGGACGCCGCCGCCTCGGGGGCGTACGACGACCAGGCGTCGGGGTCGCCGGTGCGGGCCTTCGGGGTCGGGTGGAAGCGGTGGCCGAGGACGAGGGACTGCTCGGACGCGAGGTACGAGAGGTGCCGGCCGTCGGCCGCCGGGCGGGGCCCGGCCGCGAGCGCGGCGCTGACGCCCTGGTGGCTGGAGGCGACCTGCTCCAGGAACTCCTCGTTGCGTACGCCGGTACGGAGCGAGAGTTCGGCGTGCGCGTAGTCGGCGAGGCGGCGCCAGCCGACCTCGGTCCAGGTGCCGTCCCGCTGCTCGGTCACCGGGCCGGTGAAGCGATGCGCGCCGAGCAGCGAGGTGCGGCGCAGCGCGACCCGCAGGAGTACGCCGCACCGGGGCAGGCGCAGCAGGAGCTGCCCCTCGGCGACGGCGGTCTGGTGCTCGGGGCCCGACACCTCGCGCAGCAGGCAGTTCAGGAGGGTGTGTGCCACGGCCTCGTCGGCGGTGGGCAGACCGCGCGGGGCGGAGGCACGACGGGGGGCGGTGCCGGTCGGCAGTGTCATCAACGGCTCCTGCGAGGACGGAACGAACGGCGGATCACGATGGGGAGGGCGACCAGGAAGGCCGCGGTCACGGCGGCGGCGGTGCCGGTCAGTACGGGCGCGCCGGGGCCGAACCAGTTGTTGCCGGCCGCGGCCGCGAGGCCGGCGGCGACGGCCCCGGCCTTGGAGAAGAACTCCAGCGAGCCGAACATGCCGCCGGGCGCCCGGCCCTTGGCGCAGCCGGCGGCCAGCAGTGACAGACAGACGAGGCCGAGGGTCAGGCCGGCGCCGAGCAGCAGCCGGGCGCCCGCGAAGGCGGCGAGCGAACCGGCCACCTCGTGGGCGGCGAGGCCGAGCGCGATGAAGGCGAAGCCGAGGGCGATGCCCAGTCGGGGGCGGCTCTCGAAGGCGGAGTGCACGGCCATGGCGGCGACGAGGTAGCAGACGTGCGGCAGCGCGAAGAGCACTCCGGACATCAGCGGCGTCGTCCCCGGTATTCGCTCGTCGACGAGGGAGATCAGGTACGGGAAGGAGATGACGGTGGAGAAGACGAAGGCGAACTCGAGGGCGTAGAGCGTGCGCAGCGGCATGACCGGCGGCTCGGCCGCATCGCTCTCCACCGCCCTGGGCGCGCATTCCGTGCGGGCCTTGGGTGGTTCGGGCAGGGCGGCGAGCATCAGGGCGGCGCCGAGCGGCAGTACGGCGAGCAGGGCGTACTGGCGGTGTGGCGAGAGCCAGGGCGACAGGGCGCCGACGACGATCGGGGCGAGGACGAGGGCCGCGCGTGCGCTGCCCTGCATCAGGGTGAGCGCCCTGGACAGGGCCGGGCCTTCGAGCGCTGCGCCGAGATAGCCGTTCGACGCGGCGAAGGTGCCGCCGAGGATGCCCTGCAGGACGAGGGCGGCGGTGAAGGTCGCGAGGGAGTCGGCCCAGCCGGCGAGCAGGAAGGCCACGGCGAGGCCCAGCTGGGCGCGCAGCAGGAGCCGTTTGCGTCCGTAGCGGTCGGCGAGGCGGCCCCACAGGGGGGCGCCGAGCCCGCCGAAGACGGTCGGGACGACGTACAGCAGACCGGCCCAGCGGGCGGCCGTGTCGCCGAACTCCGGCAGGATCTCGGTGAGGTACGGCGGCAGGCCGAGGGCGGCGAAGGACGCCACGAAGTAGCAGCCGGCGACGGCCTGCACCTGGCGGCGGCCGAGGGCGGGGGCGGCAGGGGTCCCGGCAGGAGCGGCAGCGGATTCGAGAGCGGCGGCAGTGCGGGTGGTGGTGCTCATCGTGTGTCCCCCGTCCGCAGGAGGTAGTTGGGGCCGTCGGTGTAGTGCTTGTTGATGTCGGCGGCGCCCGAGCGCTCCTTGCTGAGCAGGGTGCCCGCCGTGACCATGGCCTTGACCGGGAGGCTCGGAGCGTCCAGTACGTGGGCGCGCAGCACCGCGCCGGGCTCGCCGGGTGCGGTACCGAGCCGTTCGACGGCCTCGGCGAGCCGGTCGCGTACGAGCCCCAGCAGCGCGTCGAGCGACGCGCGGCCGTGCCGGGCGAGCCCGAAGGCGTACGCTCCCGCGCACAGGTGGACCGTGATCGTGGTGAACAGGTCGGTGAGCTGCCGGTCGTCGTCCGTGAAGATCCGCGGGTCGGCGAAGTCGGACGGCGCGGGGGCGTCGGCGCCGAGGGTCTGGCGCAGCCGGGCGGTGTGGACGCGCGGCCCGTCGTTGTCCTTCAGCAGGAGCCGCAGCCGGGTCGCGCCGGCGCGGGAGTCGAGCACCAGGGAGATGTTCTGCTGGTGGGACTCCAGCGCGACGCCGTACCCGAAGAGTGTGGTCTGCCAGTCGAAGAGGAGGGTGAGGCAGGCGTCGAGCAGGGCGACGGGGTCGCCGCCGTAGAACCGGTCGGCGAGGTGGTCGATCACGAGCCCGCCGTCGGGTGCTTCGCTCAGCAGCGCGGCCATGGGGACGACGGCCGATGCGTCGAGGCCCGCCGGGTAGCGGCGGCAGAGTACGGCGAGGAGTTCGTGACCCGCGTGGGCGTACGTCGTCTCGTCCGCGAGCAGGACCGTTTCCGCGAACCGCTCCTCGCGGGCGATCACGCACTCCAGCAGCCGCTGACCGGCCGCGCCGTCGACGAGCGTGCCGGGCTTGATGGTGCGGCGGTTGCGCAGGCCAAGGGACGCGGTGGCGAGCGGCACCTTGAGGTGGAGGGTGGGGTCCTCGGCGAGGGCGACCGTACGCATCGAAAGCGTCGGTACGGCTTCCAGGTACGGCCGGTCGGCGAGGACCGTACGGTCCGTGAGCCCGCTCTCCCGCAGGGCTTCGCGCAATGGCGCGCCGGCCGACAGGGGGTGCACGGGGAGCGCGAGATGGCTTCGGCCGAGCTCGGGCAGGCCGAGGTCCGCAGGGGTGGGCCAGCAGTCGGGCAGTGCCGGTGGGCCGCCCGGCAGGGTGACCGCGTCCTGGGGTACGGCGATCCAGCGCAGCGCGAAGCGCGGGTGGAACTCCGGTGCGTACGCGCGCAGTTGGTCACGGCCGAGCCCGGACCGGCCGCGTGCGGTCGGGTAGACGGGGTGGTCCAGGTGGGCGGCGAGGGTGTCGTGGGCGAGGCCGGCGGCCAGGCCGGTCCAGTCGGCGGGTGTGGCGCCGTACCGGGTGGTGAGTGCCTCGGTGACCTCTTGGCGCGCCTCGGTGTGCAGACGGATGGTGTCGAGGGTCTGCCGGCACTCCTCGGCGAAGTCGTCGAAGCCGCCCCGGTCGGCGGGGTCGGCCAGGGCGCGCAGCGCCGCGAGGACCTCGTCGGTGGTGGTCAGTTCGGCGCCGTCGGACTCCCGTCGCAACAGCGGCAGCCGGGCGGCGTCGGCGCACTGGAAGCCGTCGGCGGCGACCGGGAGCAGCAGCGCGTCGGTGGCGGCCCCGTCGCCGCCGGCCAGCCGCAGCCAGCGGCCGTCCGCCAGCTCTACGGGGGTGCCGCGGGTCCGCAGGCCGACGACGTCTTCGCGCAGCAGCGCGCTGAGGACCCGCAGGAGCAGTCCGGCCTCGGCGGCGTCGGGCCCGGTGGGCGCCGGATCCGTGGCGGCGGGCGCTGCGGCGTCGGTCGTCACGTCGGCGGTCGTCACCTCGGCGGTCGTCACGGCGTGAACTCCCAGCGCTGCTCGGCGAGGAAGCCCTCCACGGCTCGGTCGACGGCCCCCTGATCGGTCCCGACGGCCCGGACCACTCCGACGTAGTCCCGGTTGGTGTGGTGGATCTCGTGCCGCTCGCCGACCTCGCGCAGCGGGCGGTAGGTCAGCCGTACGCCGTCCACTGTCAGGTCGGCGGCTGCCGGTGCCGCGGTGAGTGTCCCCGCCCGCTCGGCGCACGGGTAGTCCATGCGGGCCCGCCCGTCGGAGCGCGCCCCGAGGTCGTCGGGGAGCGGCTCGCCCAGGTGCGTACGCAGGATGTGCTCGAACAGCGGGATGCCGAGCAGCTCTTGCAGCACCAGGTCGCACTGGTCACCGATCACCCGGTAGTTGACCTCGATGATCCGTGCCCGGCCCTCGTGCACCACGAACTCGGTGTGGCAGGCGCCGAATCCGACGCCGAGCGCGTCGAGCTGCGCGAGCACCTGGGCGACGACCGGCTCGGGGTGCGCGGGGACGTACGTGAGACGGGTCTCGATGAAGTACGGCGGTGGCGAGAGCTCGGTGTGGAAGCCGCCCAGCACATGACGCAGTCGGCCGTCACCGAGGGTCTCCAGCGTGTACAGCTCCCCGGCGAGGTACTCCTCGACGACCAGGGCCGCTTCCGGCCGCCGCGCCTGTATCTCCTTGCAGCGCTGCACCAGTTCGTCGTCCGTGGCCGCGAGCACGACGTCCTCGCTGGCCACACCTTCCCGTGGTTTGACCACACAGGGGTACGGAACAGGGCGGGCCGTCAGCTCGGCGGGGTCCTGCCCGGCGGCGAGTTCGGCCGACCACACGCAGTCGGCTCCGGCGGCGGCGAGGTGCCTGCGCATCTCGGCCTTGTCCTTGGCGCGCAGGGTGGCCCGCCAGTCCTTGGCGGGCAGGCCGAAGTACGCGGCGGCCAGGGCGGCCTGGGTCTGGAGGTGGTCGCTGTTGGTGAAGACCGCGTCGGCCGGGTGGTGTGTGGCGATCCGGGTGATGACGGCGCGGTAGTCGCGTACGTCGCACTCCAGGATCTCGATGTCCGCGGCGGTGCGCCGGTGAGGCTCGGGCTGGTCGGTGAGCAGGGTGATGTCGATGCCGAGCCGACGGGCGGCGGGGAGGAAGCCCTCGGAGACGGAATCGGTCGGGTTGAGGGCAAGCAGGTACATCCGCATGAGCGGGAGGACCCCTTCCGGGCCTGAAGTGGGGGGACGGTGACGCCGGGCGGGGGCGGACCGGCCTGCGGCCCGCCCCCGGCAGGTGTTACTTCTTGGGGAGTTCCACGCCGGCGGCCTTCGCCACGTCGGCGAGCATGTGCTCGGCGGCCTGGACACCGATGCCGGACATCCACGTCTCGTCGGGAACGGTGAAGACCTTGTCGTTCTTGACCGCGTTCAAATCCTTCCAGACCGGGTTGGACGTGACGTCCTTCTGCTTGGTCTTGGACGGGTCGTCGGCGAGCGTGACGAAGATCAGGTCGGCCTCGGCCTTGTCGATCTGCTCGGGGCTGACGTCCAGCATCGTGACCTCGGGGTCGACGGAGGACTGCGACTTGGGGCGGGCGAGGCCGATGTCGTTCAGGACGATGCCGCTGTACGCCGACTTCTGGTAGAGCCGGGTCGGTCCCGCGACGAAGCGGACGACGGAGGCGGAGGGCATCTTGCCCTTGTGCTTCTTCTTGATCTCCTCGCCGAGGGCCTTGGCGCGGGTCTCGTAGGCCGTCAGCGCGCTCTTGGCCTCCTTCTCCAGGCCGAGCGCCTCGGCGTGCACCGCCAGGTTCTCCTTCCAGGGGCCGCCGGTGGTCTCGGTGAAGACGGTCGGGGCGATGCCCGCGAGCTTCTTGTACACCTTCTCGTGGCGGACCTTGGAGGACAGGATCAGGTCGGGCTTGAGCGCGGCGATCTTCAGGAGGTTCGGCTCGAGGAGCGGGCCGACGTCCTTGACACCGTCGGTCTTGCCCTTGAGGTAGTTCGGGAAGCCGCCCGCGGTCTTCATGTGCGGGGAGACCGCGCCGACCGGCTTGATGCCGAGCATCGTCACGTCGTCCAGTTCACCGGTGTCGAGCACGACGACACGGGCCGGCTTGGCGGGGATCTTGGTGCTGCCCATGGCGTGCTCGACGGTGCGCGGGAAGCCGGCGTCCGCCTCGGCGCCCGCCTTCTGGGGCTTGCCCTCGGCGGCCTTGTCGCCGCCGCAGGCGGTGAGCGCGGTGGCGCCTACGAGGACGGCGGAGAGCGCGGCGCCGAAGCGGCGCAGGCCGCGGCGGGAGGTGCTGGTGTTCATGAGGGTGTTTCGCCTTCTTGCAGTGAGCGGATGGGGACGGAAGGGCGGTCAGACGGTTACGGCAGCGGTGTGCCGGGTCGCCGTGCTCTTGGGGACGACCAGCGGGGTGCCGGTCTCCGGGTCGGGGATCACCCGGCAGTCCACGTCGAACACGGACTTGACCAGTTCCGCGTCGAGCACCGCCGCCGGAGCGCCGGCGGCGGCCAGCCGCCCGTCTTTGAGCACCACGAGGTGGTCCGCGTAACGGGCGGCCTGACCGAGGTCGTGCAGCACCATCACCACGGTGCGGCCGGCCTCGGAGTGCAGTTCGGCGACCAGGTCGAGTACGTCGAGCTGGTGCCGCAGGTCGAGGAAGGTCGTGGGCTCGTCGAGCAGCAGCAGCTCGGTGTCCTGGGCGAGTGCCAGGGCGATCCAGGCGCGCTGCCGCTGGCCGCCGGAGAGCCGGTCGACCGGCTGGTCGCGCAGCGCCGCCGTACCGGTGCGCTCCAGGGCGGCCTCCACTGCGGCCTGGTCGGCGGCGGACCAGGGGCTGAGGAGTCGCTGGTGCGGGTAGCGGCCGAGGCGTACGAGCGCTTCCACGGTGATCGCCTCGGGGGTCACGGGCTGCTGCGGCAGCAGGCCCATCCGCAGCGCGAGCGAGCGGGCCGGCATGCCGTGGATGTCGGCGCCGTCCAGGGTGACGCTGCCGCCGGCCGGGCTGAGCAGCCGGTTCAGGCCGCGCAACAGGGTCGACTTGCCACAGGCGTTGGGACCGACGATGGCGGTGACGGCGCCGCCGGGCAGGACCAGGTCGAGGCCTTCGATGACGGACCGGTCGCCGTAGCGCAGGTCGAGGCTGTGGGTGGCCAGCTCGTTCGACTGCGCCTGCGTCTGCTTCTGCTGCGTGGTCGTGGTCATAGGGAGCTCCTGTTGACGGCCTTGCTCTGACGGATCATCAGCACCAGCAGCCACGGGGCCCCGAGGGTCGCGGTGACCACCCCGACCGGCAGCCCCTCGACGGGGATCACGTGCTGCACGATCAGGTCGGACGCCAGCAGCAGTACGGCGCCGGCCAGGCCGCACAGCGCCAGCGTGCCGGGGGTCGGCGGGCCCGCGAGGAACCGCACGACGTGCGGCACGGCCAGCGCCACGAACGCGACCGGTCCCGAGATGGCGGCGGCCAGCGACGCCAGCACGATGGCGGTGACGAGCAACTGGAGACGGGCGGCGGAGGTGTTCAGGCCGAGCCCGCCCGCCGAGTCGTCACCGAGGTCCAGTACGGCCAGCCGCCGGTGCAGGGCGAAGGCGAGGGCCAGGGTCAGGACAACAGCGCCCGCCGCCGCCCAGACCTCGGTCCAGGTACGTCCGTACAGCGATCCGGTGGTCCATTGCAGCGCGGAGCCCGCGAGCTCGGCGGGGAAGCGTACGACCATGAAGTTCACGGCGGCGGCGAGGCCCGCCTGCACGGCGAGGCCGACCAGCACCATGCGGGTGACGTCGAGTCCGGAGCGCCAGGCGAACACCCCGAGCAGCAGGGCGGCGAGCAGTCCGCCGCCCAGCGCGCCGAGCGGGATGAGGGCCTGCGAGGCGCCGACGGCGAGCATCGACACCGCTCCGAAGGAGGCGCCGCCGGTTATGCCCATGACATCCGGAGAGGCGAGCGGGTTACGGAACAGCCGCTGCAGCAGCGAGCCCGCGACGCCGAGCCCGGCTCCCGCGACGACCGCAGCGGTCAGCCGGGGCGCCAGGAACTCCTGGACCACGAACACATCGCCTTCGTCGCCCGCTCCCACGAGGGCGCGCAGCGCGACGGACGGAGTCATCGGTATCTCGCCGACGGTGAGCGAGACGGTGGCGAGCACGAGGAGGAGGGCGACGGCCGCACCGCCGAACAGGGCGCTGCGGCGCCGCCGCCGGGCGCGGGCAGCGCCGACACGCTTGACGGGGGCGGGCCGTGAAATCTCCACAGTCTTGGTCACCGGGCCACCTTCCGGGCGAGCAGGGCCAGCAGCGGGGCGCCGAGGAACGCGCTGACGATGCCGACCTCCAGCTCGGACGGGCGTATGACGACACGGCCCAGTACGTCGGCGGCGAGCAGCAGCAGCGGACCGGCGATCAGGCAGCCGGGTACGAGCAGCCGGTGGTCGGCGCCGAGCAGCGGGCGCACCAGGTGCGGTGCGGCGAGGCCGATGAAGGCGATGGGTCCGGCGGCGGCGACCGCCGAACCGGCGAGCAGAACCACTGCGATGCCGCCGGCCAGCCGGATCCTCGCCACGGGTACGCCCAGCGACTGGGCGGCGTCGTCGCCGAGCGCGAGGGCGTTGAGCGCGGGAGAAATGGCCAGGGCGAGCACCAGTCCGACGACGAGCGTGGGCAGCACCGGCCAGAGCACGTCGAGCTGACGCTCGGCCAGCGAGCCCGCCAGCCAGAACCGGGCTTCGTCGTGGGTGCGCTGGCTGGCCAGCATCACCGCCGAGGTCCAGGACAGCAGGACCAGTTGCAGCACGGTGCCGCCGAGCGCGAGCCGCACCGGATCGAGATCGCCGCCGCGCCGGGCGAGTGCCTGGGCGAACAGGGCGGCGGCCGCCGCTCCGGCGAAGGCGAACCAGACGTACTCGACGGGCCGGGTGAGATGCAGGGCGAAGATGGCGACGACCACGGCGAAGCCCGCGCCGGCGTTGATGCCGAGGGTGGTGGGTGAGGCGAGCGGGTTGCGGGTGATGCCCTGGGCGACGGCTCCGGCGACGCCCAACGCCGCGCCGACGGCGAGTCCGAGGACGGTGCGCGGCAGCCGCAGGCCGGTGACCACGAGCGCGTCACGTCCGACGGCGTCGCCGAACAGCGCGTCGGCGACGACGGACATCGGTACCGGCCGCGAGCCCATGGCGAGGCTCAGCGCGGCGCACAGCGTCAGCGCGCAGGCGCCGACGACAAGTAGCGGTACCCGCCGGGCGGTTATAGGGGGCGAAGCAGCTGCCAGGGCCCCGGGCTCGTTCTTGGACACGAGGCGACAGGTTAGGTTAGGTGTACCTAATTCTGTCAACTCCGGTCCGGCGTCTCCGCTCCGGACACCCCCTGATCACCAGGGTGCGAACATGAGACTAAGGTGAGGCTGACCTTACGTCCAGCGATGTCGTCCAGCGATGTTGGAGGGGAGTTGAAGATGCCGGTTCCGGCACCCACCGCACCCGCCCGGGCCGCGAGTTCCTCCGTACTACTGGCTGACACGTATCAACGCCTCGCGCACCTCTGTGAATCGCTGCGCGTGAAGGTCGCGCATACGGCGCATCCCGCCGAAGGCTGGACCGACAGCGCGCGCCTGGTGTCCGAGCCGGGACAGCTCGACGACTTCGTGGACGCGGAGTCCCGTCGCATCGAAGCCGCGCACGGCCACACCGCCCGCCCTGACGTCGCCGCGTCCAGGGCGCTTCACCACTACCTCTGGTCGGTCTGCCTGCTGATGAGCGGCCCCTGGTACCTGGAGCGGCGGGTGCCGCGGCTACGTCCGCAGGACGTGCACATCGAGCCCGGCAGCGGAGACTTCGCCGTCGTGCCCGGCACCTTCACCTGCCTTCCGGACGATCCCGCGGCCGCATCCCCCGGCGTACGTGTCGTAGCGGACGAGGAGGCGCTGCGCGCCGAGCTGCGGACCGCCGCGGCCGAGTTCGTACGTCCCCTGCTCACCGCGCTCGCACCCCGGCTGCGCCGGGGTCCGAGGGTGCTGTGGGGCATGACCGGCGACGATCTGGTCTCCGGGATCTGGTACCTCGGCCGCATGCTCGGCGAGGAGGGCCGGTCCGTCCGCGCCGCCACCGAACTGCTCCCCGGCCCGATCGCACCGTTCCCCGGTGGCGCGGACTTCCGTCGTCTGCGCGACAGCGGCGGCCTGCCGCACACGACGCGCACCCGGCTCGGCTGCTGCCTCTACTACACGATCCGGCCCGACAGCGCTTGCCTGACCTGCCCGCGCGTCTGCGACAGCGAGCGTCTGGAGCGGCTCGCCACACCGGGTTAGGAAGGCCGGCTCGTCGCGGGCGTCACAGCCGCGGCTCCGGTCCCCAGTAGTCCGGGCCGCCGCCACGCCAGTCGATCAACGGGGACACCACGGCTTCGGTGTCCTCCATGTCGAGTCCGGCGCGGCTCAGGAACTCGACGAGGTCGGGCAGGCCCGACGCGAGGCCGAAGTCCTCACCGCGCACGGTCACGCGACGGCCGCCGTCGCCGAGCGGTGGATGGACGATCACAGGCATGTGTCCGGACATGGATCCAGCGTCCCCCCGGATCACCCCCGGCGCATCCGGACGGCGACACGGCCCCTTCCCCCTCTCGGCCGGAACCACTCCCCCGCATACACCCGAACCGGTCTAAGACTGCCGGACTGTCGCGATTCAGGTGTAGTCCGCCGTGTTACGCACTTCGCCGAACCGGGGGAAAATCCGCTCCACTGCGAAGTCGTGCTCGTCGGCGGCGAATCCTGACATCGCGTCGGCGACGAACTCCACCCGATAGCCGTGGTCGCCGGCTGCCCGCGCGGTGGACTCCACTCCCATGGTGGCGACCAGCCCGGCGAGTACCAGCGTGTCCACGCCATGCCTGCGCAGCTGGTCGTCCAGACCGGTGCGGTGGAACGCCCCGACGGTGTGCTTGACGACCACGATGTCGCCGGGCTGGACCAGCCCGTCGACGAAGCCACTGCCGGGCGGTTGCTCGGCGACGTCCGGCCGCTCCACCCGGACCAGCACCACCGGGCGGCCACCGGCCCTGAACACCTCGGCCAGCCGACGACAGCGAGCCAGCACCTCCTCGCCGGAGTGCGGAGCGAGGGGGAGGGCGACGATACGCGGCATCAAGTCGATCAGAATCAGAGCAGAGGTCACACACACGATCGTAGGGCCCGACGGGCGGGCTTGACGGTCCACCGATGAGCGCTTCCGCGCCCGAACCCAGTCCGGCCCGTACGGTGACGCCGACACTCCCCACGCAACGGCACGCCTGAACCGTACGCACATGTGCCCGGCAGTTTCGCGCGGCGGATTCGGCCGACCGGGCGACTGCCGCGGTCCGGAAAGCCCAGCCCGAGCCTCACCGCTGCCGACGCCACCGTCTTCGCCGGTCCCCGGCCCCGGCCCAGCCGGACCACTACCCTCAGCCGATACGGCTATCCGCCAGGCCGCCGAGGTACACGAGCAAGGCGAACAGGAGCAGGCCGAGCGCAAAGAAACACCCACAGCCGCTGCTGGTCACGCTCTGCACCGGCTCCTTGCCTCCTTCACGGAGGTAGAGCACAGCGGAAGCGCAGGACCTTCGAAGTCCTCATTGCTCCAGCGCCGTTGTCGTAGGCCGCGAGTGGCTGTCGGGCAACGGACATCGCCCCCCGCCACAATCCCGTGACAACTTTTCAGCGACCGGGACCCATATGAGCGATGGAGCGTTCAGGACCTGGAAATACGCAGATGGATGACATGGGAACCTTCGCTGGACATCATCACCTTCTTGCCGGTAGGGACGCCCACATTCCAACGGTGCTTTCCGATCTGGACTTCCTTCTCCACATGGCCATCATCCGCGCCGGGCAGAGCATCGAAGACGACGGATCCATCCATCGACCCCACCCAGGCGTGAGCCTTACTGACGCCGCTGGCCAAGGACACAGAACTCGTTACCTTCGGGATCTGCCAATACAACCCACGATTGATCACCCTGGCCAATATCAACACGCTCCGCGCCGTGAGCCACCAGACGAGCCACCTCGGCGTCCTGGTCATCAGGCCTGAAGTCGAGATGCAGTCGGCTCTTAGTCTTCTTGCTCTCATCAAGCCGGACGAAGTCCAGCCCCGGCAGGCGATCCGGCTCCGGGCGGATCTCGAACTCCTCATCAGAGGAGTGGACCACAACCCAACCAAGAGCCTCGGCCCACCACTGCCCCAAGGCCACCGGATCTACCGAGTGAACGATTACCTGTTCCCATTCCAAGGTCATCCGCCGAGCTTAGACCTCCCAGGCTGCGAAAAACAGGCACTGGTTTCGCGCCAGGCCTCGGCTCGTCCCGAGGCGGGCTGACGACCAAGGTCTCCCTCGCCGTTGACGGCCGGGGGCCTGCCGCCGCCCACCGCGTCGTGCCGAACAAGGCGTACTTCAGCCGATCGCTCCGTCAGAGCCTGCGGCGCCGGGGCATTATCACCACGATCCCCGAACGCCGCGACCAGATCGCCAACCGCCAACCGCCAGCGGCGCGGAACTCTGGGTCGAACGATGCTTCAACCGCTTGAAGAGGTTCACCAGGCTGTTGGGCGTTAGCGCGGGTGCTGGAGGAAGGCTATGAGAGCGGCTGTGAGTTCGGCGGGTGCGTCTTCCTGGACGAGATGGCCCGCACCGGCGATTGGCTCAAGTCGCGCGCCCGGAATGCGGGTGGCGAGCTCCTGTCCCTTCGCCATGGGAATCCAGGTGTCGTCCTGGCCCCAGCACACCAGCGTCGGGATGCTGATCTCGCTGTACCGGTCCTGCACCTCGTCGGTGTATCGCTGGTCGGCCTGGGCGATCTGCCGGTAGAAAGCCGCCTGGCCGAGGTCGCCGAGCCAGGGCCGGACGAGCCGGTCGAGGACGGCCGGGTGCAGGCCGGGGCTGCTGGCCGAACATACGTATTCGCGTACCAGGGCGTGGTGCAGCGCAGGGGGCAGCTGCTCGAAGACCTCGGAGTGCTCGCCGACAAGGCGGAAGAACGGGGACCCCCACGGCGCCAGCGCAACCGGGTCGACCAGAGCGAGCGCGCGGTAGCGGGCGCCGTGGAGCAGATGCGCCCGCAAGGAGACGGCCCCGCCGAAGTCGTGGGCGACCACCAACGGTTCCTCCAGGCCCCAGTGCTCCAAGAGTTCGGTGAAGACCCTGCCCTGGGCGGCCAGGGAGACATCTTGGGCGGCGGACATCTCCGATGCCCCGTAACCGGGCATGTCCCACACGAACACCTGGTGATGGCGGGCGAGTGAGCGGGCGACGGCGCGCCAGACGTACGAGGAGAAGGGTGTGCCGTGGAGGAGGACGACCGGATCCTGGCCGGGTTGTCCGAGGCTGTCCCAGCGGACGTCGCCGGAGGCGCTGCGGAATGTCTCGGTCAGTTGCCATTCACTCACGGGTGCTGTTCCTCTCGGTTGTGCCTCCGGCCCATGGTGATCACCGGGTTGGGTCCGGATGGCATAGTCATAGGCCAGGTAGCGCCGTGCTCGGACAGTGAATTCACCGCAGTGCCTGGTCATGCGGCGGCCGGTCGTGAGCGGTCTGCCGCCGCAGCGGATGCCTTTCTCGCCGCGGATCCGGGCGCACTGGTCCGCGCCTCGCCACCAGCCGCGCCCGGCCTGACGAGCCGCCGGGCTGTGGCACTCATCTCCTGTCGTCGGCCAACACGGCGGCGAGGAGTCCCGGAAAACGGGCATCGAGATCAGCGCGACGCAGAGACATCAGACGAGCCTTTCCGGCCTGACGGGTCTGCGTGATTCCGGCTTCGCGCAGGATCCGCCAATGATTGGACAGCGTCGATCTGGGCACGTCCAGGCCGTCCGGACTGCACACACACTCGCCGCCATCCGCCATCCGCCATCCGCCATCCGGCGGACCAGCGCCAACCGGACCGGATCGCCCAGGGCACGGAGCACCACAGCCATGTCCAAGTCCGCGTGGTGGAGCTGTCCCACTGACCCTCCTCGTCTTCGTCCGCGTGACACTCGTAGTACGCAGATCGCTTCGATGTTTCGGGAATATCGAAATGATCTAGGAGATGGCCGTGACGGTGCTCGCCACCCTTGCCCGCGTCTACATCGACGATCTGGACGTCGCATTGCCGACCTTCGTCGAGCTCACCGGAGAACAGCCACGATTGCGGTTCGGCTATCGCGACCTGGAACTCGCGACCGTCGGTGGCTATCTGCTTCTCGCAGGTTCTGAGGAAGCCCTTGCCCCGTACCGCGGCACCCACGCCACCGCGATCGTCGAGTCCATCGAAGGGGTCCTGCGCATCGCCGAGCAACTTGGCGGGGAGGTCCTCGACGGCCCCAACGAGGTGCCGACCGGTCGCAACCTGACCGTGCGACCCCCCGGCGGCGCGACCATCGAGTACGTGCAGTTCAAGCAGCCGCACGATCAGCCCTCGCATGAGCGAGCCTAGTCGACCCGAAGCAGGCGGCGCGGTCGTGCGGTGCGGCCTACCGGGCGGCCTGAGCACACCCGTAACACGGCGGGGGCGCGGACCACGACAGCCCCGCCCCCGCGCCCCGCGCGCCACCCACCGAGAACCCCCCGCCGCTGTGGACCTCCCGGCCAGGCGGGTCAGGCGTGGGGGTCGAACGCGATGTTCGCCGGTTTGGCCTTCACCAGGTGGTGGTTGAAGTTGCCGTCCTTGAGGCCGAAGACAGCGCTCCCGAAGTCGGCCTGGCTCAGCTTGTCGCGGAGGCCGGCGGGGTAACCGTTCCAGGCGACCAGCCTGGGAAGCTGCCAGCCGTGGTAATGGTTCTCGGCCGGTTCGTCGTTGGGGTTCGCCGGGCGAAAGCAGTGCGTGCTCACTCCGTCCTTGTGATAGACGATCTTGGGGTGCGTCCCGTCCCATCGGATCTGGTCACGCGCATAGGTGTCGAAGTCGCCGTGAGCGGAGGTGGAGACGTACCGGGCCTCGTTGTTCTGCACCCACACCACAACATGCTCCCAGTCGTGGCCGTGCCCGCCCAGCCCGCTGCCGGCGACGGCCTGGTCCTTTTCGAAATACAGGCCGTACATGACGGCGCACCAGCCGTTGTTGCACTTGTATCGCGCGTATCCATTGGTGTTGTCGAGGTCCCACGAGTCGCGGCACTGGCCGTTGAGGGCCCCGCTCGGTTTGAGACCGCCGGCGATGGTGCCGTCGGTTCCGATGGCTGGAGTGGGATAGCAGCCGTCGGTGTCGTAGTCGTAGGCCGGTTGGAACGTCTCCTCGAGTCCGTCCGCGTTGGCGGGCAGAGCAGTGGGGGGCGCGGCGACTGCGCTGCCCGGAAGGGCTATGACCAGTGCGATGGCGCTGCCCAGCGTGACCATCACCCGGCGGATTCGCCCGCTCGTCTTCAATACGTCCTCCTGATCGACCGCGCTGCGGAAAACGAGATGCGGTTGTATGTCATGCCCAAATCAATAGGGTCGAACGCGTGCCCTTGCCGTTGGAGTGCAGGAGGTCGCCGTCGTCGAAGGTCGGCAGGATGCACTGCGCACGGACTCGGCCGCGGAGTCGTGCGTGCATCACCCCAAGTCACAAGTCTGAACAGAAGGGCAGTCTCATGCCCCGGACGAGACGTGCCGCGCTTCTCGCCGCACCCGCGCTCCTCGTAACCCTCCTCGCCTCCCTCATCGGCGGCCCCGCCACCGAACGGGCCGAGGCCGCACCCGCCGCCTTCGTCCACCCCGGAGTGCTCGTTTCCCGGGGGCAGCTGGATTTCACCCGCGAGAAGGTCAACGCGGGGGCACAGCCGTGGAAAGGCGCCTTCGATCAGATGATGGCGAGTAAGTACGCCTCGCTGTCCCGCGTTCCCAAGCCGCGCGCCGTGGTCGAGTGCGGGTCGTACTCCAACCCCAACTACGGCTGCACGGACGAGCGTGAGGACGCGATCGCCGCGTACACACTCTCCCTGGCCTGGTACATCACGCAGGACAGCCGGTACGCCCGCAAGGCGATCGAAATCATGGACGCCTGGTCAGGCGTGATCAAGGACCACACCAACTCCAATGCCCCGCTCCAGACGGGTTGGGCCGGCTCCTCGTGGCCACGGGCCGCCGAGATCATCCGCTATACGTACACCGGCTGGCCGGCGGACCGCGTCGAACGGTTCAAGACGATGCTGCGGACCGTCTATCTCCCCGAGGTGGCGAACGGCTCCCATTCCAACGGGAACTGGGAGCTCAGCATGACGGAGGCCGCCATCGGCATCGCCGTCTTCCTTGAGGACCGCGCCGCCTACGACCGGGCCGTCACCACGTTCCGCGGCCGCGTCCCCGCGTACCTCTACCTCACCGGCGACGGGAGCCTGCCGAAGACCGCGCCCGGCTCCGGCCTCGACACCCGCGACGAGATCATCCGGTACTGGCAGGGCCAGAGCACCTTCGTCAACGGCCTCAGCCAGGAGACCTGCCGCGACCTCGCCCACACCGGCTACGGCATTTCGGCCATCGCCCACATCGCCGAGACGAGCCGTATACAGGGTCAGGACCTCTACCCGGAAGTCGCCGATCGTCTGCGACACGCCCTCGGCCTCCATGCCAAGTACGAACTGGGCGAGACACCTCCGAGCTGGCTGTGCGGAGGCACACTGCGCGACCATCTCGGCCCCGTCACCGAAGTCGGCTTCAACGCACTTCACCACCGCATGGGTTACCCGATGACCAACACCCAGGCCCTGACCGAGCGGGGCCGCCCGGCCGGCACCAACAACCTCTTCGTCGCCTGGGAAACCCTCACCCACGCCGCCAATCCGCGCTGAGCGGCGGTGTCGCCTGCTCGGCGTCACCGTCCAGGGTCTTCACCGACGATTCTCGCGGCGCTGACGGCCGCGCTTGCGCTGGCCGCCAGCCCCGCAACAGCGAACACGCCCTCCGAGAGGGTCGGCTCCGGCTGGCCCGTACGAGTGACCGTATTACGTTGCCAACAGCGGATCTGGCACCCTGTCGGCCTACGACGCCCCGCTCGAGCGACTGCTGGGAGACTCGACCGTAGGCTCCGGGCCCACAGGAGTCAGTTCAGCCCCAGACGGCAATACGGTCTTCACTGCCAACAGCAGATCCAATACCGTCTCATTCGTGGACACCACCACCCGGCAAGTGACCGCTACCGTGCCGGTCGGCGTCCGGCCCTTCGCCGCCGTGCCCACCCGAGACGGAACCCGAGTGCTGACCGCGGACTACGGCTCCGACACCGCGACCATTATCGATGTTGCAAGCTCTCGCGTGACAGCGACCGTCTCGGTAGGTGCCCTACCGCACACCATCGCCACCATCCCGGTAGGGACCTTCCCCACGGGCATCAGCGCCACGGCCCAGGGCGACACCCTGTATGTGTCAAACACCGGCTCGGGCAATGTCTCCGTCATCGACACCGCTACGAACAAGGTCTCTGCCGTCATCCCGGCAGGCACCGCCCCGCTGGGCAATGCCGTCAGCCCCGATGGCAAACACCTCTACATCGCTGACTCCGCCGCGAACACGTGCCGATCACCAACACTCAAACCGGAACGACGACTGCCCGCATTCCGGTAGGTGCCGGACCGTAAGGCGTAGCCCTCTCACCCGGTGGTCAAAGGGCCTGGGTCACCAACGAAGCATCCGACACCGTATCCGTCATCGACACCACCACCGCACTGGTGCGTACCACCCTGCCCACTGGCGACCAACCCGAAGGCATCACCATCACTCCCCGTTGACCCCGAGCCACCGGTCCGCACCAACCGCTGCCCGGTCGAACGCCGCCTCGCCGAGCCCGGCTGCCAGCGCCTTACCGCTGGTGTAGCGCCGCAGCCGAGCGCGTAGTCCGCCTCCCCTGCGTTCACCTGCCCTGCCGACATGGACGAGCGGGCCGACGGTGCCCCGCCTGGCACCTCAGGGTGGTGAAGTCGAACGCGGAAGTGAGTGGAGCCAGGACAGCGGCACTCCGCCCCGAGCCCCGCTGCGGGCGTCGGTCCTCTCCCCCGGGCGCCCGTTGCGCGCATCCGCCTTCGGGTCGAGCCGGGCGACCGCACCGACTGCCGCACTGGGTCGTCTGACCACTGCCTCTCACTGAGCCGAGGCGGTTCGACACCATCTGCGACGTCGCCGGCCTCACGGAGATCCGGACCGTACACGGGCCAAACACCCCAAGGTCCGCTCCACAGAGCACTGTTCGTGCTGGTTAGAAGAACCTGCCGACGGGCCCCCTCCCCTTGCCCGCCACGCCACAGGCACTCGGCGTGCCCACGGACGCGCTGGCTACCCGCGTCGCCCTGCCCGTGCAACGAGCAGCCCGTACATCGCAGTACGTGCCCCTCGACGAGGTTCCCATAATACTGGGCTCAGCCAGCCGGCCCCAGCACGCCCACGTGACCGCCAACGACACCTCACAGCAAGCGCCAAGGTCAAGGCCGGCTGTACCCAATCTGACCTGCGGAGACGCCGATCATGAGCCCAGCTGTTCATCTCACCAGGAGGTACGTATGAGGATGCTCATCAACGTGGCCGAGACGGTCGTCGCCGATGCGTTGCGCGGGATGGCCGCCGCGCATCCGCGGCTCACTGTCGACGTGGAGAACCGTGTCGTCGTACGGTCCGACGCGCCCGTCGCGGGCCATGTGGGGCTCGTGTCGGGTGGCGGCAGTGGGCACGAGCCGTTGCACGGCGGGTTCGTCGGGCCCGGGATGCTGTCCGCCGCGTGTCCCGGTGAGGTGTTCACGTCGCCAGTTCCCGATCAGATGGTGCGGGCGGCGGCCGCTGTCGACAGTGGGCAGGGCGTTCTGTTCGTCGTCAAGAACTACACGGGCGACGTACTCAACTTCGACATGGCCGCCGAGCTCGCGGAGGACGAGGGCATTCAGGTCGCCAAGGTGCTCGTCAATGACGACGTCGCCGTCACCGACAGTCTTTTCACGGCGGGCAGGCGTGGTACGGGGGCGACGCTCTTCGTCGAGAAGATCGCAGGCGCCGCCGCCGAGGAGGGCGCGCCGCTGGAGCGGGTGGAGGCCGTCGCGCGGCAGGTCAACGAGTCCTCCCGGAGCTTCGGGGTCGCCCTCAGCGCCGTCACCACACCCGCGAAGGGCACGCCGACCTTCGATCTGCCCCCTGGGGAGCTGGAGTTGGGCATCGGTATCCACGGCGAGCCGGGACGCGAGCGGCGGCCGATGATGACGTCGGGCGAGATCGCGGACTTCGCGGTCGACGCGGTGCTGGAGGACCTGCGGCCGACGCGGCCCGTTCTCGTACTCGTCAACGGCATGGGCGCCACTCCACTGCTGGAGCTGTACGGGTTCAACGCCGAGGTGCAGCGCGTCCTGTCCGAGCGGGGTGTCGTCGTGGCCCGTACGCTCGTCGGGAACTACGTCACCTCGCTGGACATGGCGGGCTGCTCGGTGACGCTCTGCCAGGTGGACGAGGAACTGCTGCGCCTGTGGGACGCGCCGGTCGAGACCCCTGCGCTCCGCTGGGGACGTTGAGACGTATAAGGAGATCTTGTGACTGTGCTCGACACCGGATTCTTCCGTCGCTGGATGGCGGCCATGGCAGCCGCCGTGGACCGCGAGGCCGGTCGCCTCACCGAACTGGACTCGGCCATCGGCGACGCCGATCACGGCAGCAACCTGCAACGCGGTTTCGCGGCCGTCGCCGCCGCGCTGGAGAAGGAGCCGCCCGCCACGCCCGGCGCCGTACTGGCGCTCGCGGGGCGCCAGTTGATTTCGACCGTGGGCGGGGCCTCGGGGCCGCTGTACGGGACACTGTTGCGGCGTACGGGCAAGGCGCTCGGCGACGAAGCCGAGGTTACGCCCGAACAGCTCGCCGCGGCCCTACGTGCGGGCGTCGACGCGGTGGCGCAGCTGGGCGGGGCGAAGGCCGGGGACAAGACGATGCTGGACGCGCTGATCCCGGCGGCCGCCGCGCTGGGCGAGTCGCTGTCGTTCGGCGCGGCGCGGACCGCCGCCGACGAGGGGGCGGTCGCGACCGTACCGCTGCAGGCGCGCAAGGGCAGGGCGAGTTACCTGGGCGAACGGAGCATCGGGCACCAGGATCCGGGGGCGGCGTCGTCGGCGCTGCTCATCGGTACGCTCGCCGACACGGCGGGCTCGGACTCGGACTCGGGATCAAATTCGGGATCGGGCTCGGGCTCGGGCTCGGCGGACTCGGCGGAGGCGGGCGCGTGAGCGGGGAGAAGCTCGTCGGGGTCGTGCTCGTCTCGCACAGCGCGCCGGTCGCCGCCTCGGTCGCCGAGTTGGCGAAGGGCCTCGCGGGCGGCAAGGCGACGGCGCCGGTGGCCGCCGCGGGTGGCACGCCCGACGGTGGGCTCGGCACCAGTTCGGAGCTGATCGCCGAAGCGGCCAGGTCGGTCGACGGGGGCGTGGGGGTCGCCGTGCTGGTCGACCTCGGCAGCGCGGTGCTCACGGTCAAGGCGCTGCTGGCCGAGGGTGACGAACTGCCGGACGGGGCACGGCTGGTGGACGCGCCGTTCGTGGAGGGGGCGGTTGCCGCGGTGGTGACCGCGTCGGCGGGCGCGGACCTGGACGCGGTGGAGGCGGCGGCCAAGGAGGCGTACGACTACCGCAAGGTGTGATGCGCCGGGTGTTCGCTGGGGCGGCTGGGGCCTGCCTGCGTGACAGGCAGGGCCCCTGGCTTGCGGCCTCGGGGGGCACCGACGCACGCCGTGAAGCTGTCATGGTGTGCGACGTACGACGTGCCGCCTATGCGCTTTGCGCGACCGGTTCCGTCGTGCCCTGCCTCTCTGCCGCGATGCGCACTTCGGTCCGCTGTGTCGTGCCGTTGACCGTCACGGCCAGCGTGATCGTGCCGGGGCGCAGCGCCGTCAGGATTCCCGTCGCCGGGTCGAACGTCGCCGTATGCCGTGGCCGGGCGTCCTTCGCCGGGCCGATGTGGAGGTTCAGGGAGCCCGTCCAGTCCGCGCTCAGCGGGAAGGCCACCGGAACCCGGCGCGTGCCCTGGGCGACGGTTGCCTTCGCCGGCGCGCCACGGCCGGGAGGCAGCGCCGACGGGGCGTCGATCGACAGGGCGTCCACGTGGGCGCGGGTCTGGACCGACACCCAGTCCGGGCCGCCCGCCCAGGGGTTCCGGCGGGCCGTCGCCTGTTCGGTGCGTGAGACCTTGTCGACGCCCACCAGCGACCAGCCGGTGAAGCCGCCCTCGGCCGCCGGGCCCGCCGGTGTCTTCCCGGAGTTGCCGTTGACGAGGTAGGGCACACCGTCGACGCGCGCGGCGTGGAAGACCCCTACGTGGCTGCCGATGAGTCCCGCGCCCTTCCCGGTCGTACGCCGGAAATCGGCCAGCCAGCCCTCGATCAGCGCCGCCTCCTTGCGGTCGCCCAGCTGACTGCCCTTCTGTACGGTCGGGTCGCGCGGCGGGACGTGCTGGATCAGCATGACCGAACTGACGCGGTCGTCCTCGGACGCCGCTTCCAGCTGCGCGCGCAGGTTCTTGATCTGTGCGAAGCCGCCGCCCCGCAGGCTCAGGCTCGACGTGTCGAGGGTGATGAAGCGGGTGCCCTCGTGGTCGAACGTCCGCTGCGCGGGGCCGAATTCGGCGACGAAGTTGTCAATCTTGCCGCCCATCACCTCGTGGTTGCCCGGCACGTAGTACCAGGGCAGGGCGTCCCCGAGTTCCTCCGTCAGGACGCGGCGGGCGAAGGCCAGGTCGGCCGGTGAGCCCTCGTCGACGAGGTCGCCGTTGATGACGAGGAAGTCCGGCTTCGCCGCCCTGATCTCGCGCAGGGTGCGGCGCGTCTGCGCCACGATCGCGCTGTCCGGGGCGCGGGCGACGAACTGGGCGTCGGACATCACCGCGAACTGCCAGTCCCTTGCCTCCGTTTCGGCCGCCGGGTCGATGAGCGGGTCGGCCGGCGCGCTCTGGTCGGGGAGTACGACCGTGGGTGGCACCTGCGCGGTCAGCGTGTCTATGACGATCTCGCCCGTGTACTGCTTGGCGGCCGCCGTCTCGGCGAGGTAGAAGCGGTGGACCTTCAGCGGCGTCGCCGCGCCCGGCGGCACGGCGAAGGTGACCTGCCGCCAGCCGGTCCAGGTGACGTACGGACCGCGCAGGAGCTGGTCGGAGCCGGCCGCGTCCTTCAGGTGCAGGGTCGGCCAGGCTCCCTTGCCGTCACCCTTGATCCACATCTTGAAGGACTGGGGCTGGCCGGCCACGGTGACCGGTGGCTGCGGCGGGTTGGCGTAGGCGGCGCGGGTCGCCGTCGACTGCGTGAAGTCGTACGTGACTTTCAGCCCGGTGCCGGTGTGGCCTTCGGGCGTCGCCGCGACCGATCCGCTCGCGCGGGCCTGGCTGAAGGTCCAGGACGCGGCGTCGTCGAACGCGGACACCGCCTGTTCGGTCAGGCCGACGCTGACGGCGAGCGAGGTGACCTTGCCGTCCACGGTGGCCATGATGCGGCCGGCGCCGCTGCCCGTACGGGAGGTGACGGTGAAGTTGCCCCGGCCGTCGTCGCGGATGTCGAACAGCGAACGGTCGTAGTCGAGCTTCACGTCACGCGGTTCGACCGGGGCGCTGGTGCCATGGGCGTCGTAACCGACGATGCCGAACGTGCCGCTCGCCGCCTCGTCCGCGAGCCCGACGCGTCGCGTGGTCGGTTCGATGCGGGCGAGGTCGTCGAGGACGGTCAGCAGGGTGCCACCGTCGGCGGGGCCGCGGTGTGCGCGGACCTGTGTGGTGCCGCTGCGGTGCGCCGTGAACAGCCCGTCGTCGTCGACCCTTCCGACGGACGCGCGGGAGCTCTGCCAGTGCGGGTCGCCGTGCGCCGGACCGTACGTCTCGTCGTATCCGGCGGCGGTGAGCCGGCGCGTCAGGCCGGGGAAGACCCGTTCGGGGTGGCCGCCCTTGACCGGGTCGGCGGTGGGGGCGCTGCCGGCGGGCGTACGCGTCTCGACCCAGTAGCCGCGCAGCTGACCGCTGCCGTCTCGGGCGGTGAGGGCGAGGCCGTTGGGTACGGTGCGTTCGCTGCCGTCGGACGGGCTGTTTTCCACCTGGAGCGCGTCGCTGCCGGGTTCGCGGGCGATCAGGGTCGAGGAGCCGCCGCCGTCGAGGTTCAGCGCGCTGTGCGATCCGGCGCGTTTCATCATGAGCGCGAGTTCGGTGAGGGTTACGCCGCCGCTGTCGGCCTGGCGGCCGTCGACGGTCATCACCTGCATCTCGCTGCCGTCCTTGGAGAAACCGACGGCGGTGCGTGGGGCGGCGGTGTTGTTGCCCTGGCCGTCGTGGTTCTGCGGTACGCCGTCCACGACGAGCAGTTCGCGGCCGCCGACTGCGGTGCGCGGCACGGGTCCGCTGTCGGTGCGCGCCCGGTACTCCATCGCCACCGGATCGCCCGGCCTGAGCGCGTTCAGGACCGCTGCCCCTGCCTCCCGTCCGACGAGGACCGTGGTGCCCTCGGGGATGGGCCCGGTGCCGGGCCGGTCGTCGACCGCGACGACTTTTCCGTCCCGTACGGCCGCTTCGGCGACGGGGGTCGCGGCGTCCACCGTCAGCGCGCGGTCGGCCACGCCCCAGCCGGAGTTGTACGCGCCCACTGCCCCGGCCGGCACATTGGCCGCGTTGTACGACGCCAGGGGGTGTGTCCCGGTGGGGAGAGTGAGTGTGCCCTCGAAGTACAGCTGGAGTACGCGGCCCGCGCTGCCCGGGCCGATGCCGACGGCGCGGTTGACGCCGGGCGCCGGGGAGTGGACGGGCTTGCCGTCCTTGATGCCGGGGCCCTGCGGGGCGCCGGTCTGGTTGATGTCGAAGAAGTCGGCGTTGATGGCGGCGACGGTACGGCGGCCCTTGCCCGGGTCGTGCGCCGCGGCGAGTGCGGAGACCGAGCGGCGGTCGGAGACCTTGCCGGAGTGGAGGTAGTCGGCCTGTACGCCGCTGCCGTTGCCGTCGCCGTTGCCGAGGTCGAGGTCGACGGAGAGCGTGTCGACGCGAAGCCACTTGTCGGATTCGAGGCGGTCGTACGAGGTGAGGCGGACGCCGGGGGCGACGGGGCGGGCGCTGCGCGCGGTCTCGATGCCGTCGCCGTCGACGACCGATCTGGGCGTGCCGACCGGGGCGCTCGCGGGTGGAGGTGCGACGGGTCTGAGGATTTCGGCGGAGTTACGGGGGCGGGGATCGGGGGTCGTATCGGCGGTCGCCGGGGCGATCGCCCCGGCCGTCAGTGCGGTCACCGTCGCGAGGAGCACGACGGGCCGCCTGAGGGAGCCAACTGTGCCAAGGCCCACAAGTCCTCCTGGTGAACGGCGGGTTGGGCGGAGCAGCGGGCAGCAAGCGCTGTCACCCACAGCATTGCCGCGCGCGCACCGGCACACCAGGGGTTGACGGGGTCCTCGGGGGAAACATGCGGCGCCGATGGGGTAACGAGGCATCAGGCCCGCGCGGCGGTTGAGCGTTTGCGCGTTTGCGGACCTGATTACGTTACGGCGGGCGGAGGCCGTAGCGCGGTAAGCCCTGGTCCGCCGACGCGTCTGGGCCCGGTGGGGGCGCGGAGCTGGGGTAACCGTCAGGTGCGTAAGGGGTGGACGGTGTCAGGCGTGGCCCTGCGGTGCTGTTCCCCTACCCGCCCCTTCCCGAAACCGGGGGCAAGCCCCCAGACCCCCGGACGCCCTACGGGCGTGTCCTCGAAAACGCCGGACGGGCTGGATTCGGCTGCGCTGCGGTCTCGAAACCCGGCGGGCCGGGGCTTCGGTGTGTGCTGGGCCGTAGTGGTGGAGTGGCACCGGCCGGCCCCACCGGGCGAGGCTGACACCCCGCTCGGCCGCCCCCGCCTGGCGGGGTGTCAGGCCGGCACCGAGGTGGGGTCCTTCTCCTCTCGGCGTCCCGGCGTACGCCGCTTCGTGCCCAGTTCCTCCGTCGGTACCCGGTACGTTTCGCGGGCCGTCGCGATCGCTGCCGCGCTGATCGCGCACAGGATCGCCGTGAAGATGCCGAGGCCGACGATGCCCGTGAGGAACACCAGCGGGTAGCTGTGGGAGTTGATGGCGCTCAGGTAGGCGAACATCATCACCGGGCTGCCGATGGCACCGACCAGGAAGACCGGCTTGCGGCCGATGCGGTCGGAGAGGTTGGCCCACAGTGGGATGGCCCCCAGGGCCACGGCGTTGGCGACGACACCGACCCACAGCATCACCGCCTTGTCCAGGCCGACCTCGTCGCTGGTGGCGTAGCTGAGTGCCCAGATGTTGAAGATCGTGGTGACGGTGGCGATGAAGGCCGCGCAGGTGACGCGTAGTACGTCGGCCCAGTGGTGGGGGAAGAGTTCGGCCACCGGCATCCTCGCCACCGTGCCGCCGGCGACGGCCTGTTCGAAGACGGGCGTCTCCTCCAGCCTGCGCCGGATGTAGTAGCCGAGGACGGTCACCCCCGCGCTGAGCCAGAACGGCACCCGCCAGCCCCAGCTGAGCAGGTGCTCCTCGGGGAGCGCGGCGATCGGGATGAAGATGAGGGTCGCGATGATCTGGCCGAACTGCGTCCCGTTGAGGGTGAAGCTGGAGAAGTAGCCACGACGGTCGGCCGGTGCGTGTTCCAGCGACATCGATCCGGCGCTGGCCTGCTCGCCGGCCGCCGACAGGCCCTGCAGTACGCGCAGGAACACCAGCAGGGCCGGGGCGAGGCCGCCTATCTGGTCGCGGGTGGGCAGGCAGCCGATGAGGAAGGTCGAGACGCCCATCAGCATCAGCGTGAAGAGCATGATCTTCTTGCGGCCGTACTTGTCCCCGATGTGCCCGAGGAAGAACGCGCCGACGGGGCGGGCGGCGTACGCCACGCCGAAGGTGGCGAGCGACTGGAGCGTCGCGGTCGCCGGATCGGACATGTCGAAGAAGACCCGGGAGAAGATCAGCGCCGCGGCGCTGCCGTAGATGAAGAAGTCGTAGTACTCAAGGGCGCTGCCGATCCATGCGGCCACCGCCGCTTTCCGGGGCGTCCCCTGCGGCTCCTGTCCGCCGGCATCTGCGCGGACTGGCTGGTCGGTCACGTGGTACTCCTCGTCGAGTGTCCCGCCGCGGCGAAGTTACGAACCAGATAGTTCATAAGCGCGATGCCGACATTTTCAGCCACGTTCCGGTCATGTCAAGGGTTCCGATGGGATCGCCAAGGGCCCGCCACCCTACCGCGCGCCGCCACTTTCTCAGGACGCGGAGATCGGCTATAAACAATTAACCATTCAGTACATTGCGCTAAGGAGAACCCAATGCCGAACCCGCCCCGCGTGCTCGTCCTCAACGGACCCAACCTCAATCTCCTCGGCCTGCGGGAGCCCGAGTTGTACGGCTCCACCACCCTCGCGGAAGTCGAGTCCCTGTGCCGGGACGTCGCCGCCCGCCACGGCCTGGACGTGGACTTCCGTCAGAGCAACCACGAGGGCGAACTCATCGACGCGGTGCAGGAGGCCCGTACCGGCGCCGCCGCTGTCGTCGTCAACGCGGCCGGCTACACGCACACCTCGGTGGCCCTGCGGGACGCCCTCGCGACTGTGGACGCGCCCGTCGTCGAGGTGCACATCACCAACATCCACCAGCGCGAGCCGTACCGGCACCGGTCCTACATCGCGGAGGTCGCCGACGCGATGATCTGCGGCGCCGGGGTGCACGGATACGCCCTCGCCCTCACCCACGTCGCCCACCTCCTGGAGAAGAACGCCGTATGAGCTCCACCTCGGCCTCAGCCTCCACCTCGGCCTCGGCCTCAGCGCGGTCCTCATACCTGATCGGACTCGTCGGGGCCGGAATCGGTCCTTCCCTCAGTCCCGCGCTGCACCAGCGCGAGGCCGAGCACCACGGTCTGCGTTACCTCTACCGTCGCATCGACCTCGACACGCTCGGCCTCGGACCCGACGACGTGGGCGCACTCGTACGCACGGCACGCCGGCTCGGGTACGACGGGCTCAACATCACGCATCCCGGCAAGCAGACCGTCATCCCGTACCTCGACGACCTCTCCGAGGACGCCAGGGCGCTGGGCGCGGTCAACACCGTCGTCTTCGACGAGGACGGCCGCTCCTGCGGGCACAACACCGACTGGAGCGGATTCGCCCAGTCCTTCGCCCGCGGCCTGGAGGACGCTCCCACCCGCCGCGTCGTGCAGCTCGGCGCGGGCGGCGCCGGAGCCGCCGTGGCGCACGCGCTGCTCACCCTCGGCGCCGACCGCGTCACCCTCGTCGACGCCGACCGGGACCGGGCCCGCGCCCTCGCCGCAGGACTCACCGGGCGCTTCGGTGACGGACGGGCGTACGCCGCCCCGCGGGAGCGGCTCGGCGCGCTGCTCGCCGGGGCCGACGGGCTGGTGCACGCCACCCCCATGGGGATGGCCCACCACCCGGGGCTCCCGTTCCCCGCCGGACTGCTGCATCCGGGGCTCTGGGTCGCCGATGTGGTCTACCGGCCGCTCGACACGGAGCTGCTGCGCCAGGCGCGCGCGCTGGGCTGCCGCACGCTGGACGGCGGCGGCATGGCCGTCTTCCAGGCCGCACACGCGTTCCGGCTGTTCACGGGGCGCGAGCCCGACCCGGCCAGGATGCTCGCCCACATGGCCGCCCTCGTCGCCGCCTGAGGGCCGCGGCCCCAAGGACAGGAGTCCCCCCATGCGCAAGTCCATCGCCACCGTCTCCGTCAGCGGTTCCCTGACCGAGAAGCTGGAGGCCGTCGCCCGGGCCGGATTCGACGGCGTGGAGATCTTCGAGAACGACCTGCTCGGCTGCCCGCTGTCGCCGGAGCAGATCCGCGAGCGGGTCGAGAGCCTCGGCCTCGGCATCGACCTCTATCAGCCCTTCCGCGACTTCGAGGCGGTCGCCCCCGGCCGCCTCGCCGACAATCTGCGGCGGGCCGAGCACAAGTTCCGGGTGATGGAGCGGCTCGGCACCGACATGATGCTGGTCTGCTCGAATGTCTCCCCCGGCGCCGTCGACGACGACGCGCTCGCGGCCGAGCAGCTGCGGCTGCTCGCCGAGCGGGCCGCGGACCACGGCATCAGGATCGCGTACGAGGCGCTGGCCTGGGGCCGGCACGTCGACACGTACCTCCATGCCTGGCGGATCGTACGGATGGCTGACCATCCAAATTTGGGTATGTGTCTCGACAGCTTCCACATCCTGTCGCGCGGTTCGGACCCCGGCGGCATCGAGGCCATCCCCGGCGACAAGATCTTCTTCCTCCAGCTCGCCGACGCTCCGCTGCTCGCCATGGACGTACTCCAGTGGAGCCGCCACTACCGCTGTTTCCCCGGCCAGGGCGGCTTCGACCTCGCCGGGCTCCTCGCGCATGTCCTGCGCACCGGTTACGCGGGCCCGCTGTCGCTGGAGATCTTCAACGACAGCTTCCGGCAGGCGGACACCGGGCGGACGGCCGTGGACGCGATGCGGTCCCTGATCACGCTGGAGGAGTCCGTCGCCCAGGTGCTCGGCACCGGCTCCCCTCTGCCCCGGCCCGTGCAGCCCGACGGGTTCGCCTTCGCCGAGCTCGCGACACGTGATCACAAGCGCCTCGGCAGGCTGCTCGGTGCGCTGGGATTCGCCCGTACGGGACAGCACGAGACCAAGCCGGTCGAGCTGTGGGAGCAGGGCCTGGCCAGGATTCTCATCGACCGCTTGCACCCCGAAAGCCCCACCGACACGTCCCTGGTGGCCATCGGCCTGGAATCCCCGGATCCGGCGCTCTCCGCCGAGCGCGCCAAGGCCCTGCTGTCGCCCGTACTCCCCCGCCACCGCGCCCCCGGCGAGGCGCCGCTCGAAGCCGTCGCGGCTCCGGACGGCACCGAGCTGTTCTTCTGCGACGCCGGGCGGCCGGCGTGGCGCGAGGACTTCGATGCCGTGACGCCGCCCGTGGGGCACATCGGCCGTATCGACCATGTGGCGCTGAGCCATCCCTGGGACCAGTTCGACGAGGCGGCCCTGTTCTACCGTTCGGTTCTCGGGCTGCGGCCGCACGAGAGCGTCGAAGTGGCCGATCCGTACGGTCTGTTGCGCAGCCGTGCCATGTCCAACGCCGCCGGTACGGTCCGTCTCGCGCTCAACATCGCGCACGTCGGAGCGAGGGGCCTGCCCGGCCAGCACATCGCCCTCGCCGACGACGACATCGTCGCGACCGCGCGCCGGCTCCGGGCCCTGCCCGACGACGTACTGCTGCCCATTCCCGACAACTACTACGACGACCTGCGGGCCCGTTTCGACCTGGGCGAAGAGCGGCACCGGGAACTGCGTGAGCTGGGGCTGATGTACGACAGGGACGACGGCGGCGGCGAATTCCTGCACCTCTACACCGTCACCGTCGGCCGGGTCTTCTTCGAGATCGTGCAGCGCGTGGGCGGTTACCGCGGCTTCGGTATGGCCAATACCCCGGTACGGCTCGCCGCCCAGCACGCCCCCGCGCCCGCCGCCCCCGCCCCGGACCGGTGACCGGCCCGCGCAATAGGATGGGTGCGTCAACGCGTCGACCGGTGGAGCCCCATGACCTCGCGACCGGCCCCACAGGCCAACAAGGACCGTCAGCGGGACGCCGACCGCACCAAGGCGGAGATCCTTCTCGTCGCCACGCGCGAATTCGCGCGGCAGGGCTACACCGGCGCCCGGGTGGACGAGATCGCGTCCCTCATGCGCACCACCAAGCGCATGATCTATTACTACTTCGGCAGCAAGGAACAGCTCTACACCGCTGTCCTCGAACAGGCCTACGCCGAAGTACGGTCCGCGGAGCGTGCCCTCGACGTCGACCACCTCGGTCCCGTCGAGGCGATCCGTACGCTCGCCGAGCTGACCTTCGACCACCACGACGCGCACCCCGACTTCATCCGCCTGGTGAGCATCGAGAACATCCACCAGGCCGAGCACATCCGCAAGTCGCCCGCGCTCGCCAACCTCGGTACGCCCGCGCTCGACCTGATCGGCAAGATCCTGGAGGCGGGCCGCGCGAGCGGTGAGTTCGTCACCACGGCCGACGCCATCGACGTACACATGATGATCAGCGCGTTCTGCGTCTTCCGGATCGCGAACCAGCACACCTTCGAGGCCCTGTTCGGCCGCGACCTGACCGCCGCGAAGCACCGCGCGCGCCACCGCCGCATGCTCGGCGACATGGTCGCGGCGTACCTCACCGAAGGGGCGCGCGCTCCGGGCGCGTGACCAGGACTTGTCCGGTCGATCATGGTGGCGGGCGGTCGGGGCAGTCGGGCATCATCCCCCGGTGAGCATCGTGGTCAAGTTCTTCGCAGCGCCGGATGACACGTCAGCGGCTCTGGCGCTTCCGACCGGGCCGGTGCGTGCGTTCGAATCGCTCTCCTTCGGCAACTTCGATCCCGAGGAGGCTGTCGTCGAGTGGGAATGCCTTCTTGCCGGCGGCCGCTTCGAGGAACTCGTCGAGGCGCATCGACACGGAGACCGCCCACGCGATCGTGGCGGATCTGGCCGCGCTCGTCGGCAACGTGAGAGGCCAGGACCGGGGTGTCTACTGCTGGGTCGCGTAGGAACGCGCTCGGACGAGTGTGCGGGCAACCGCCTACGGCCGTCGGCGGAAGCGGTCGACGGCCGTAGGTACGGTCTCTGAGGTAAGGCGGCGTTGCTCAGGGGTGCATGCGTGCGCCCCTGAGGACCTTGTCCACCGCGTTGCGCGGCCCGTAGACGGCCATCCCCGCCAGATCGAGCCGGTCTTTGCCCACAGTTCGTACCGCGGCCCGGTTGTCCCGGTCGTTGCCCGTGCCGAACAGATCCGACGTGAACACGGCCCTCGGCAGCGAGCGGGACAGCGCACGCGTGTGCGCGGCGGTCAACGTCTCCTTCGTCCCCTGGAAGACCAGCACGGGCTGGCGGAACATCGGCAGATACTCGGTGTCGTCGGCGTCCGCGTACGGTTCGCCGATCACCTCGGGTGACGCGGTACCGAGCCCGCTGACCAGGAAGGCCGTCACATTGAGCCGCTGCCAGGGCTCAAGGTCGTCGCGCAGCAGGACAGCGATCTTGGTGTCGAAGCGGACAGGCACGTCCTCATCCCGCGCCCCGGTCCCGGAGCCGGCTCCAACGCCCACTTGGGCCTCGGTTTCATTCTCGGTTCTCATGCTTTGAGACTGCGGGGTGCACGCCTTCTCCGTCTTGTACGTTCTTTGCGTGACGCCCCGGCAGGAGATCTCCGCCTGGCGCCCGCCGGTCGCGGGTGTCGTGGAGGTCTTCCACGCCCACTTCATCGAGCACGCGTACCCCATGCACGTCCACGACGCCTGGACTTTGCTGATTGTCGACGAGGGCGCGGTTCGCTACGACCTGGACCGCCACGAGCACGGCACACCGCACGACACCGTGAGCCTGCTCCCGCCGCAGGTCCCGCACAACGGCGCACCTGCCACCCCCCAGGGCTTTCGTAAACGCGTGCTCTACCTCGACATGAGCCAGCTGGACGAGCGTTTCATCGGGCCGGCGGTGGACGGTCCGGACCTCACCGACCCCCTGCTGCGCAGACGCGTCGGACAGCTGCACACGGTCCTCGGGAACCGGGGGGAGGAGTTCGAGGCCGAGAGCCGCCTGGCCCTCATCGCCGAGCGATTGCGCAAGCACTTGCGCCCCAGCCCCGCCTTCGGCTGCCCTGCGCCCGACCGCAGCGTCGCCCGGAACCTGCGCGATCTCCTCGACGAACGACTGGTCGAAGGCATCACCTTGGACGAGGCCGCGCGCCTGCTCCATGCCCACCCCGCGCATCTCGTACTACTGCTCGCCGGACATCCGCCGGGCGAGGTGGCGGCCGCTGCAGGCTTCTACGACCACCAAGGCCGTCAGTCCCTAGCCGTGGTGGTGGTGCCTGAGCCAGGACACGCTGTTGGAACTGGCCAGCTGCTCGTAGGTCAGCTGGTGGAGGGCGATGGTCCGGCCGGTGACCCGGGTGAGGATGGTGGCGATGTCGCCGTAGTTCAGCGCTTGCGGTCCAAGGGTCGGGCCACAACCGGGTGCTCAGGCGGCGGCAGCGCCGAACCACTTGGGTAGGCGGCTGAGCAGATCCTGCTGGTCTTCACCGACCCACGCCACGTGCCCGTCCGGCCGCAGCAGCGCCGCGGGCGCGTCCAGTTCCTCGCTGACGTCGACGACGTGGTCGACCCGGTCTGCCCAGCCCGCCACCGAGAGCCGGCCGGTCTGGTCGAGCAGTAGTCCACGGCCGGCGTGCATCCGCTTGTAGAGGCGACCCTGTTTCAGCTTCACGTCCCGCATTCGCCGGCCGAGCAGTTCGTGGCCCTCGCCGAAGTCGTAGCGGACCCCGACCGCGGTGATGATCCCGGTCACGTACTCGTTCACCTCCTCGAAGTCCATCAGCTTCGAGAACAGCTCCCGCAGCGCGGTCGCACCCGGATCGGTCCCCAGCAGCGTGATCTGCGCGCGGGTGTTGTCCAGCACACGGGCGCCCACCGGGTGCCGTTCGGTGTGGTAGCTGTCCAGCAGCCCCTCCGGCGCCCAGTCGTTGACCTCGGCGGCCAGTTTCCAGCCGAGGTTGAACGCGTCCTGCACGCCGAGGTTGAGCCCCTGCCCGCCGGTCGGCGGGTGGATGTGCGCCGCGTCGCCGGCCAGCAGCACCCGGCCGACCCGGTAGCGCTCGGCCTGCCGGGTGGCGTCGCCGAACCGGGACAGCCAGCGTGGCGAGTGCACGCCGAAGTCGGTGCCCGCGAAGGCCCGCAGCTGCTGCTTGAATTCCTCGAGGGTCGGCGCGGTCGTACGGTCCTCGGACACCCCGTCGGCGGGCACGATGATGCGGTACACCCCGTCCCCCTGGGGGATCGCGCCGAACCGCAGTTGGGTCTTGCGGACTTCCTCGACGACGGCGGCAACCGTCGCCGGGTCCTCGGTCATCTCCATGTCGCCCAGCAGCGTCTCGACTGTGGCCGGCTCGCCGGGGAAACCGACGCCGAGCCGCTTGCGCACCACACTGCGGCCGCCGTCGCACCCGACGAGGTAGCGCGAGCGCAGGCGCGTGCCGTCCGCCAGCTCGACGGTCACCCCGGCCCCGTCGTCGTCCTGGCTCAGCCCGACCACTTCGCAGCCGCGCCGGATCTCGGCACCGAGTTCGAGGGCACGCTCGTTGAGCAGGCGCTCGGTGACCGGCTGCGGGTTGGCGAGGCCGTACGGGTGAGCCGTGTCCAACCGGTCCGGCCAGGGCTTGACGATGCCGCCGAAGAGACTGCCGACCTGGAACTTCTCACTGACCGCGAGGAACCGGTCGAGCAGGCCGCGCTGGTCCATCATCTCGACGCTGCGCGCGTGCAGGCCCTGCCCCCGGGACTCCTTGGTCGGCTCGGTCAACCTCTCCAGCACGACCACATGCACACCGTGCAGCCGCAACTCGCCCGCCAGCATCAAGCCGGTCGGCCCACCGCCGACCACGATCACGTCAATCACGTCAATCACGAAGATCCCCCAACCCATACGTCAGCAAAAGCCCATGAACTTCGCGAATCTGTAATTTCCGCAGGTTCTGGCCTTGGCCGGCCATTCTGCGGTACGACCCGGGCCTTGCCGCAAGCCCCCCGGTGCGCTATATGTTGAGAGTGGCAAGGAGTGGGTAACCTCCTTGCCTTTGCCTTTGTCGTCCGCTGTGGACGGACAAGCCTTACGGCGATACAACTAGCCGGTTGCCGGGTCGGGGTGCGGCGTACCGAGGTAGGGGAAGTCCAGGAACAGGTCGGTGTGCGGGCCGATGTGGTCGCCGGCGACCTTTCCGCCCGAGATCATCGCCAGCCGGGTGGACGTGACGTCGTCGGTGAGGGACCGGCCGTTGGGGTAGCGGGCGGGCTGGTTCCGGTCGAAGCGCAGGATGTCCGGCAGGACGGTGCGCAGGATCTCCTGCGCGGCGTGCGCGTCGTAGCCGCCGGTGTGCCGGAGCACCTCCGTCCACGGACGGCTGTACGTGGCCCAGTCGTCGGCGGGCTCCCCTTCGTTGTACGTCTCCTTCGTCTCGTCGGCGTTGAAGTACGCCGTCAGTGACGGGTGCGCGCCGCGGTCGACCGACTTCAGCCGGCCGTCCTGCCGCACGCTCACCCGCGCCCACACCCCGATGACCGGGTCGGGGCAGAGCTCGTCGCTCGGGATCTCCAGCACGATGCCGAGGACGTTCTTGTCGGCCCCCCAGTCCACACCGGTCCACTGGAAGTCCTTGAGGATGCCGTCCAGGTCCGCGAAGAAGGGGTCGCTGCGCAGACCCGCGGAGAAGAGGTACGGGCCCTCCTCGGCCACGTGGGGGTCACGGCCGAGGGCCACCGGCACGTCGGTGAAGATCTGCTGGCCGCCGGGCTCCTGACTGCGGGCCTGGGCGCCTGTCGCCCAGTACACAGTCGCGGTCTGCCGCCCGTCGACCGCCGGGGAGAAGATGAAGCTGAACGCCGCGTCGGCCTGGTCGTCACCATCCATGTCGACATCGATGCGGTAGACCGCGTCCGGGTGGAACGCCGCACCGGCGGCCGGAGCGAGCGGGTGGACGTTCATGATCAGGACGGTGCGCCCGCCCGGCACCGTGAACGCGAACAGGTCCGTCAGATCCAGGCGCGCATCGTCCATGGGCGACCGCAGATTCGGCCCGCTGAGGTGATGAGACATGTCACCCACCCTCAGCCCCGTGCCCCCGCCACGCACGGTGGCGCCCGCCATCCGTGGGCCCCGGCCGGTGTACGGCGGAGCCCGGCCCCCGTACGGTGTGGGGCGCACCGTCCGGAACAGGTATCGGTATCTGGAGGACCGGGCCCATGACCGTACACACGCACCGGCGCCCACGGCGCCGTCTCCTGCCGGCCGCCCTGGCCCTGGCTCTGGCCTCGGTTTCCTTCCTGTTCGCGTGGCTCATGCCCGCGTCCGGCGCCGCCGCGCCCTCGCAGGACGCCTGCCGGACCGTCGGCGACAGCATGCCGCGCGGTGACTGCGGGCCGTTCCGGCAGGTCTTCGCGGAGGACTTCAACGGGGACGTGGTGCCGCTCGGCTCCTTCAGCGACTGCGACCACCACGCCGACACGAAGGACGCGTACTGCGGCGGCCTGCGAGGAACGTACCGGGACGACTGGTGGGCGTACCCGAGCAGTTGGCAGGACACCGCGACGTCCGGCGCCGACGGCAGACGTACGGGAAGTTCAGCGAGCGCTTCCGGGTGGTGAAGGCCGCGCCGGGCTACAAGTCGGCGCACCTCTGGTACGGCAACGGCTGCGAGATCGACTACCCGGAGCAGAACTGGACCGACACGATCACGGCGTTCACGCACCCGTGCGACGGCGGGCAGCAGGACATGTTCGCCACCGGCGCCCGCTGGACGGACTGGCACACCACGTCCGTCGAGTGGACGCCGGACGAGATCCGCTACTACCTGGACGGCGTGCTCATCGGATCGAGCACGCGCGGCGTGCCGTCCGAGCCGCTGTCCTGGGTGCTGCAGAACGAGAGCGCGCTGTACGGTCCGCCGGCCGCGCCGGGTTCGTCGGCGCAGCTCGACATCACGTGGGTCGCCGCGTATGTGTACGAGGGCGAGCCGCAGGGGAGCTGAGTCAGCTCATGGGTGACGTCAACGCGCCCCATTGCCAGTCGACTTGCGCAGCTCTACGCTCGCACGATCCCTCCCATGAACAACGTTCACATATGGGGAACCAGCGGAACGACCACGAGTGGGCGCCGCCACGTACCACCGGGGGCGGCGTCGTGCGCACGCATCCCGTACGGGACGCCGCCTCCGCGCCCACGGGCCTGAAGGCGACGGTCAAGCACGCGAACGGCATCCACTTCACCTGGACCGACCACGCCGCCGACGAGGAGGCACAGCTGCTGGAGATCAGGCCGGCGGGCAGCCCCGCATTCCGGCCGGCGGCGGTGCTCGGCCACGGTGTCGATTCCTTCGGCCTGATCACCCTCCCCGACGAGAAGAAGGCGTCCTACCGGATCCGCGCCATCGCGTACGGCGAGCAGTCCAACGCCGTACGCCTGAAAACCGGTGTGAGGCCCACGTCTTCGGCTACGCCCCGCTGAGTTCGCGCACGGTCGCCATGTCGCTGAACGGGATCAGTCGCTCACCGACGATCTGGTACGGCTCGCTGCCCTTCCCCGCGACCAGCACGATGTCGTCGGGCCCGGCGGCAGACAGCGCGTACGCGATGGCACTGCGGCGGTCGGCGTACCGCTCGAACGGTGTGCCGGTCACCTGGAGACCCGGGGTGATCTGGTCCAGGATCTCCTCAGGATTCTCGTTCCTGGGGTTGTCCGAGGTGAGGACGCACAGGTCGGAGTGCGTCCCGGCGATCTCACCCATCTCGGCACGCTTGGTGATGTCACGGTCGCCGCCGCAGCCGAAGACGGTGACGATCCGGCCCGAGGCGAAGCCGCGGATGGTGGTGAGGACCTTGTCCAGCGAGTCCGGGGAGTGCGCGTAGTCCACGATCACGGACGTGCCGGACGGCGTCCGGTACCGCTCGAAGCGGCCCGGGGCCGTCGGCATCCGGTCCAGTGCGGCGACCAGCCCCGCCAGGTCGTGGCCCAGCACGTGGCAGGCGGCGACCGTGGCCAGCGCGTTGGCGACCGAGAACCGGCCGGGCACGGGAATCGCCGCCGGGTACTTGCGTCCCTCGTGGTGGAGGGTGAACCGCGTGCCCTGGCTGTCCATGCTGAGGTCGGTGGCCCGGTAGTCCGCCTCGGTGTCCAGGGCGTACGTCGTCACCGCGCCCGGCATCATCGCCACGATCGAGGCGCCCACCGCGTCGTCCACGTTGACGACCGCCCGCCGGCAGAGCCCTTCGAACAGGCGCAGTTTGGCGTCCCGGTAGTTCTCCATGGTGCCGTGGTCGTCCAGGTGGTCCTGGCTGAGATTGGTGAAGATGCCGACGTCGATGAACGAGTCGTCCACCCGGTGCGTCAGCAGCCCCATCGACGTCGCTTCCAGGACCACGGTGGAGACCTCACGGTCCCGCATGCGCCCCAGCAGGTACTGGAAGTCCGGCGACTCCGGTGTCGTCAGCACCGACCTCGGCATGGGGATCACCTCGTCCCCGATCCGGCTGCCGCCCGTCCCGATGACGCCCACCTCCGCGCCCTCGGCGATCCGCAGCAGGGACTCGACCATGTACGAGACGGACGTCTTCCCGTTGGTGCCGGTGACGGCCACCATGTCCATGGCCCGCCCGGGCTCACGGTAGTAACGGGAAGCAACGGCCGCGGCTGCCTTCCTGACGTCCGGCACGCGTACGACGCAGGCATCCGCGGCGGCCGCGGAAACCGACGCGGGCAAGTCCTGGCCCGTACCCCCGGCACCCTGGACGAGCACCGCCACCGCGCCGCGCGCGATCGCGGGGCCGACCGCCTCGGAGCCGCCACCCTCGTGCCCGGGCACCGCGATGAACAGGGAACCGGGCGATGCCCGGTGGGCGTCGAAGCAGGTGCCCGCGGTGATCGTCGTCTCCGGATCTCCCGCGAGGACCTCGTGGTCATGGCCGGCCAGCAACTCGCTCAACTTCACAGGGGTCCTCTCGGGGGGGTACGGCGACGGCCGGTCGTCCGGCGTCGGCAAAGGCGGCGACCAGGGCTGGGAGGCCGCCCTGATCGCGGAGTTATGACAACGGCACGCAGAAACGAAAAAGGGCAACGAGGGCAAAGAGGGGGAAAGCGCTACGCCTGCCGAACAGAGAGAGCCGGATCAGGAACCGGCGGGCAGCATCCGGGCTCTTGCCGGTTGCCGGGAAGGGGAATCGCTAGCCGTGGCGCTGCAGGGCCCGGCACAGGGCGTGAGGAGGCCGGCTCAGGCACTCCCCCACTCCGTATGTGCTGCGACTCATGCTCTGGAGTGTACGGCCCCGGGGACGGCCCGCAGACCCCTGTGAAGGGGAGCCGGTGGCCCGGTGGCACACTGGCCGCCGATTCGCCGAAGGAGCACTCCATGCCGTTGATCCGCACTCTCAGCCGGGCGGTTCGCCGCGCCTACCGCCCGAACGTGGATCTGAGCCACCCCACCCGGTCGCCGCTCGGCAGCTCGGTCGTCAACTGCGTGGTGTACGAGGACGGCACGCGCCGGCCCGGTGACTGTCCGGCCAAGGAGGCGCTCGCGCGGGTCCGCAAGGCCGGGCAGGGCTTCGTCTGGATCGGGCTGCACGAGCCGTCCGAGGAGGAGTTCGCAGGTCTCGCCGCCCTGTTCGGGCTCCATCCGCTGGCCGTGGAGGACGCCGTACAGGCGCATCAGCGGCCGAAGGTGGAGCGGTACGACGACGTGCTCTTCGCCGTCTTCAAGACCGTCCACTACGTCGAGCACGCCGAGGTGACCGCCACCAGCGAGATCGTGGACACCGGCGACCTGATGGTCTTCACGGGCCCCGACTTCGTCATCACGGTCCGGCACGGCGGGCGCGGCTCGCTCGGGCCGCTCCGTGAGGTCCTGGAGTCGGCGCCCGAGCGGCTGGCCATGGGCCCGGCCGCCGTGCTGCACGCCGTCGCGGACCACGTCCTCGACGAGTACCTCGTGGTGGCCGAGGCCGTACAGAACGACATAGACGCGGTCGAGAGCGCCGTGTTCAGCGAGCCGGCGGGGCGCGGCGACGCCGGCCGGATCTACCAGCTCAAGCGTGAACTCCTCGAACTGAAGCGGGCCGTGGCGCCGCTGGCCCGGCCGCTCCAGCTGCTGGCGACGGAGTCGATGCCGAGCGTCGGTCCGGAGATCCGGGCGTACTTCCGCGACGTCGCCGGGCATCTGGCCAGGACGGCCGAGCAGATCGCCGCCTTCGAGGGGCTGCTCGACTCGATCCTCCAGGCCCATCTGGCGCAGGTGACGATCACGCAGAACGAGGACATGCGCAAGATCACCTCGTGGGCGGCGATCGTCGCCGTGCCCACCATGATCTGCGGTGTCTACGGCATGAACTTCGACCACATGCCCGAACTGCGCTGGACGTACGGCTACCCCCTCGCCCTCGCCGGCATGGCCTGCGCCTGCTTCGCCATCCACCGGGCCTTCCGCCGCAACGGCTGGCTATGACGCCGTGACGACGATTTCGCCGCCCACCACGACCGTCTCCGCGACGGTGCCGGGGATGTCCTCGGGCGCTAGCTCAAGGATGTCGCGGGAGAGGACCACGAAGTCGGCGAGCTTGCCGACGGTCAGCGAACCCCGTTCATGCTCAAGGAAGTTCGCGTACGCCGAGCCCATGGTGTAGCCGTGCACGGCGGTTTCCACGTCGACCGTCTCGCCGGGCATCCACGGCTCGCCACCACCGAGCGGGCGGCGGGTCACGGCGGTGTAGATGCCCACCATCGGGTCCATCTCGGCGACGTTCCAGTCGCTGGAGAAGGCGAGCACCGCGCCGGCCTCGTGGAGACTGCGCATCGGCCACGCCTTGTGCCAGCGGTCCTCACCGACGTTCCGCGCCCAGTCCTTGCCGGGCCCGGCGATCTCGGGGGCGCTGTGGCGAGGCTGCATGCAGGCGACGACGCCGAGCTCCTTGAAGCGCGGGGTGTCCTCGGGGTCGAGGCATTCGACATGGACGACCTGGTGGCGGGCGTCGCGCGGGCCGTTGGCGCTGCGGGCCCGCTCGACGGCGTCGAGGACGGTACGGATGCCCCGGTCGCCGGTGGCGTGAACGAAGCACTGGAAGCCGCGCGCGTCCAGCCGGGTCAGCAGCTCGGCGAACTCCTCGGGCGGGTAGAAGGTGTCGCCCCGGTGGTCGCCGCAGCCGGTGTAGGGCTCCAGGAGTGCGGCGGTGCGGGGCTCGACGACGTCGTCGATGTAGAGCTTGAGCGGGCCGACGTTCAGCCGGTCGTCGTCGTACTTCCGTGCCGCTGCGGCGAAGTCGCCAAGGTCGGCGTCGGTGGTGCCGCGCGGGTGGAAGAGGGCCACGACGATCCGGGAGCGCAGCCGCCGCTCGG
The DNA here is from genome assembly GCF_018614005.1 of Streptomyces sp. ISL-99. Lineage (NCBI taxonomy): Bacteria > Bacillati > Actinomycetota > Actinomycetes > Kitasatosporales > Streptomycetaceae > Streptomyces > Streptomyces sp. ISL-99. Next base: position 27,043 of record NZ_JAGGPC010000005.1, on the reverse strand, counting down.
CGCGGGCCCGCTCGTACAGGGCGAGGTCGTCGAGGGAGTTCTGCGGCTCGACGACGGTCGTGATGCCGTACGCGATCGCGTCGTCGAGGCTCTGGGCGAGGCGCCCGTACTGCCGGTCGGGCGAGGCCCACGGAACGCCGAGCGCCCGCAGGGCGCGGTGGCCGTCGCGGGAGAGTCCCTTGACGGCGAAGTCCTTGATGAATCCGGTGGGTTCGCCGGTCTCCGGATCGGTCTCGGCCTCACCGAAGGACAGGTCCGTACGGCTCTTGTCGATGCCGAGCCGGCGCATGGCCGCCGTGTTGAGCCAGGCGGTGTGCACGTCGTAGCTGAGGACGAAGGCGGGGGTGTCGCCGGTGACGGGGTCGAGGTCCTCGGCGCGCGGCATCCGGCCGTCCGGGATCGCCGAGTAGTCGAAGGCCTCGGCCTCGATCCACTCGGCGCCGGGGTGGGCGGTGTGCCAGGCGCGGATGCGCTCGTGGATGCCGGTGAGGGTACGGACGCCGGCGAGCTGGACGCAGGCATGGTCGGAGCCGAGCCGGACGTGGTTGTGGGCGTCGATGAAGCCGGGCAGCACGAGGCGGCCGCCCGCGTCGACGATCTCGGTGTCCGGTCCGGTCCACCGCGCTGCTCCGGAGTCGGCGCCGAGCCAGGCGATACGCCCGTCGCGTACGGCGAGTGCCTGGGCCTCGGGCAGCCGGGGGTCGACGGTGTGGATGCGGGCGTTGACGAGGACCAGGTCGGCCGGGGTGGTGCGGGTCATGAGGGATGCGCTCCTGTGCCTGCGGTACGGGTGGTACCGGTGAGACGAGTGATTCAGCGGGTGGAACGGATGGGCGTACGGGCGGTCAGCGCCCAGTACGTGAGCGCGGAGACGACCGAGCCGAGGAGCGTGAGGTCGGCGCCGCCGAGTGGTGCGACCAGGGGGCCGGTCCACAGTTCGGAGTCGCAGGTGAGGCCGGCGAAGACGATGCCGGTGAGGAGGGCGGCCATGCCCGCCGGGTGGTAGCCGGCCCGGTACCCGTACGCGCCGCCTGGTCCGGCGTGCAGGGCCTGGGCGTCGTAACGGCAGCGGCGCAGCAGCATGTCGGTGAGGAAGACCCCGCTCCACGGCGCGAAGACGATGATCAGCAGGGAGAGGAAGGACAGCAGCGACTCGGTGAAGTCGGCGAAGAAGAGGGCCCAGAGAGAGCCGGCGGCGGTGACGGCGGCGCTGATGAGGATGGCCCGCGACCGGCTCCAGGGGATGCCGAGCACCTGGAGGTTCAGGCTGGAGGAGTAGAGGGTGATGATCGAGTTGGTGACAGAGCCGAGGAGCACCAGGGCCAGGAAGACCGGCTGGAACCAGCCGGGCAGGAGCTTCTCGGTGCCCGCCACCGCGTCGGTCATGTCGGTCTGGGTCGCGGCGGCGACACCGGCGACACCGAGCGCCACCGAGGAGAGGAAGCCGCCGAGGGCCCCGCTCCAGGTGATGGAGCGCAGCGTCGTGGTCCTGGGGAGATAGCGGGTGTAGTCGGCGGGCATCGGGACGTACGAGAAGGGGCTGGACAGCATGACGACGAAGGCCAGGCTCCAGCCGGCCGCACCGGGGCCGACGGCGGGGACGGTGGTGTCGGCGCCGGGCAGGACGAAGACGAGCAGCGCGGCGAAGCCGGCGGCCAGGGCGTAGGCCATCCAGCGTTCGGCGAACTGCACGGTGGCGTGGCCCCACATGGCGACCGCGAAGGTCAGGGTGAGGGTGATCAGGAGGGCGAGGGCGCGGGCGGTGTCACCTCCCTGCCAGCCGATTTCGGCGAAGAAGACTTCGAGGGCGAGCGTGCCGACGACCGTGTTGACGATGGTGTAGCCGATGCTGACGATCCAGTTGAGCACTCCGGCGGGCCAGTTGCCGCGCGTACCGAAGGCGGCACGGGAGATCACGAGGGTGGCCGTCCCGGTACGGATGCCGCTGAGGCCCGCCGCGCTGATGACGAAGAAGGCCAGGCCACCGACGACCACGACGGCGGTCGCCTGCCAGAAGGACAGGCCGAAGGCGACGGCGAGCGCGCCGTTGATGACGTAGGTGAAGGTCAGGTTCGAGCCGAACCAGAGCCAGAAGAGGTCCTTGGCGCTGCCGTGCCGCTCCTCGTCCGGGATCGGGTCGATGCCATGGGTCTCGACCCGGAACACCTCGTCGCTCCGCTGCTGCTCCGCCATGTGCATCGCCATGCCACTCCCGCCAGATCTTGAATGCCGTTCTAATAGTTAGAACGGCATTCAAGATGCGGTTCCGCTCCCCCACCCGTCAAGACCCCGGCGCGAATCCGCGGCTAAGGTCGTGGCATCGGGTACGGACGGTGGAGGCGAAACCGGTGGCAGGAGCGGCGCGACGGCGCGACGGGCACATCGCCCAGGAGCGGATGCTCGAAGAGGCCATGGCGGTCATCGCCGAGCACGGCCTCGCCGCGCTCACCATGTCGGCACTGGCCGAGCGGCTGGACACCAGCGGCGGCCACATCCTGTACTACTTCGGCAGCAAGGACCGGCTGCTGCTTGAGGCGCTGCGCTGGAGCGAGACCGAACTCACCGGGGAACGCCGGGCGCTGCTGGGCCGCCCGACGACGGCGGAGCGCAAGCTCGACCAGTTCCTGGAGCTGTATCTGCCGCGCGGGCCGCGCGACCCGCGCTGGATGCTCTGGATCGAGCTGTGGGCCCGTACGCCGGCGAACGAAGACCTGCGCCAGGCCCAGGAGGCCATGGACCGGGCGTGGCAGGAGGACCTGGAGGCGCTGCTCACCAAGGGCGTGGCACGGTCGCGCTTCGCGCCGATGGACATACCGGCGCACGCCTCCGAACTGCTGGCGCTGCTGGACGGGCTGAGCACGCGGGTCGTACTGGGCCAGCGGGGCGGCGACCGGCGCCAGGCCCTGACGGCGGCGCGATCGGCCGCGGGCCGGCTGATTCCCCGGACAGGCCGGTAGCCGGGTGGCCCGGTGGTTCAGTATCCGGCCGGGCGCACCAGTCCCGTCTCGTACGCGAAGACCGCGGCCTGGGTCCGGTCGCGCAGGCCCAGCTTGACCAGGATCCGGCTCACGTGGGTCTTCACGGTCTGCTCCGCCACCACCAGCCGCGTGGCGATCTCCGCGTTCGACAGGCCCTGCGCGATCAGGGACAGCACCTCGGTCTCGCGTTCCGTCAGGTCGCCGACGCGGTCCTTGAGCGGGGCGCGGGGCGCGTCGGTCAGCCGGGAGAACTCGGCTATCAGGCGCTTGGTGATGTTCGGGGCGAGCAGGGCGTCACCGGCCGCCACCACCCGCACGGCCTGTGCGAGTTCGGCGGCCGAGGCGTCCTTCAGGAGGAACCCGGAGGCGCCCGCGCGCAGCGCCTCGTACACGTACTCGTCCAGGTCGAAGGTGGTCAGGACGAGGACCTTGACGGTGGCGCCGGCCGGTTCGGTGATGCGGCGGGTCGCGTCGATGCCGCCGAGCACGGGCATCCGGATGTCCATCAGGACGACGTCCGGGCCGAGTTCGGCGACCTTGGCGACGGCGTCGAGGCCGTCCACGGCCTGGCCGACGACCTCGATGCCGGGTTCGGCGTTGAGCAGTACCGTGAAGCCCTGGCGGACCATCATCTGGTCGTCGGCGATCAGCACGCGGATGGTCATGGACTGCCCTCCAGGGGAAGCGTCGCCAGTACTTCGTAACCGCCTTCGGGCAGCGGCCCGTTGGCGAACTCACCGCCCAGCATGGTGGTGCGTTCCCGCATGCCGAGCAGGCCGTGGCCCGCGTTCCGCGAGGGCGCGGCGGCCACGTCCGGCGCGGTGTTGGTGACCCGTACGGTGAGACCGGCCGCGTGGTACCCGATCTCCACCCGCGCCTCCCCTCCGGGCGCGTGCCGCATCACGTTGCTGAGCGCCTCCTGCACGATACGGAACGCCGAAAGCTCGACGCCGGGCGGCAGCGGCTGGGGCTCTCCGGTGGTCCGGGTGGTCACGGTGAGCCCGGCGCCGCGCACATTGTCGACCAGTTCGTCCAGCCGGTCGAGGGTGGGCTGCGGGGCGTGCCGCGCCGCCTTCGACAGGGCGTCCTCGGAGCGCAGTACGCCGAGTACGCGGCGCAGTTCGGTGAGTGCCTCGACGGCGTTCTCCCGTATGCCTGCGAGGCTTTCCTTCAGTTCGTCGGACGGGTTCTCGACCAGGTGCGGGGCGACCTGCGCCTGGATGGAGATGACCGACATGTGGTGGGCGACGACGTCGTGCAGTTCGCGGGCGATCCGGTTGCGCTCCTCCAGGAGAGTGCGCCGGGACCGCTCCTCGGCGGTGAGCTCCTCCTGTACGACGAGCTGGGTACGGGCCACCTGGCGGCCGCGCAGCGCGGCGCCGACCACCACCGCCACGGTGAGAATCCCGGCGGCGGGGCCGATCCCGGTGAGGGGGGCCTGCTCGACCAGCATGCCGCAGGCGACTCCCGTCAGGACACTGACCGCCAGCGCCTCGAACGCGGCGCGGGGGCGCAGCCGCAGCGCCAGCAGGAACAGCACGCCGGCCTGCGCGGCGACCCCGGCGCCGGTCCAGGGGAACAGCAGGTCGTGGGCGACCCGATTCCCTGGTCCGGCACCGGTCCAGGGGTACATCGGGCTGTCAGGGACCTGGTTCCCTGAGACGCCCGCGACGACGACCATGACGGCCGTCGCCACCCACCACGCCGGCACCGGCCGGAACGCGGCGACGACAAGCGCCACCGACTGGGCCCCGCCGAGCAGGACGGCGTACCTCGTGCCCACCCCGTGGCCCCAGTCGAAGGCGAGATCGTTCACGCTGTACAGGGTGAGGGCTGCCGCGCACAGCACCAGCGCCAGCACGATGACCGGCTGCCAGATGATCCAGCCGGGCCGTCTGTCGCGCGGCAGCGGGGTCGTGGCCCCGGTCCACAGGTCCTCGCGCAGGTTGCGTGGCACTGCCCGCACCGCCGCCACCAGCCGCTTCGTCATGCCCTCCCCCTTCACAAGATCCACCCTAGGCGCGCGGCACCGCCGCCTCCCGGCCGGGATGCCCTTCGCGTACGACCCGGCTGCCGCTCGTGCGCGGCCGCCCCTGTTCGTACGTATGGAAGGCGGCCCAGCACACGAACAGCGCGGCCACGAACACCGGCAGCCAGGCCAGCCGGGCGAGGATCCAGCCGGAGCCGTCCGGGACGGTGTGCAGGCCGGGAAGCGCGCCGCCCGCGAGCAGGCCGGTCGCGGTGACCGCCATCATCGCGGTCTGGTGCCAGAGGAAAACGGTCATCGCGGACAGGTTGACCAGCGCCACCGCCGCCCAGGCGGCGGGCCGTCGCAGCGCCCGTCGCAGCGGGCCGAGCAGCAGCAGTGCCGCGCCGCACTGGGCGAGGCCGAAGGTGACGGCTGCGAGAGTGGGCGGGTTGAGGTTGGAGATTCCGGCGCCGGGCACGCCGACCATGGACGCCGGGTAGCCGGCGAACAGGACGAGGAGCGCGGTGGCGGCCGCGCCCCCGGCCAGCAGCACCCGGCCGGTCGTACGGCTCCGCAGGCCGCCGCGGGCCCAGGCCGCACCCAGGCAGTACGGGACCAGCCAGCCGGCCGCCACATTGATCCAGCCGAGCCAGGCGGGACCGCCCAGGCCGAACCGGGCCAGGTCGATGTGCAGTACGACGGCGAGCGGCCACAGCGGATGCAGCTTCGCCACCAGGGGGGTCGCCGCCGTCAGCGCCGCGAAGACCAGCAGGAACCAGAGCGGGGACAGCACCAGCTTCAGCAGCGCGCGTACGGTCTCCACCCCCGCCCCGGAGGCGAGCATCACGCCCGCCGCCACGGCCCACACCACCAGCACGGCGACGACCGGCCGGCTCAGCCGGGCCGTCCGGGCGCCGAGCCACTGCCCGTACGTGGCGCCCCGGGCGCGGCCGGCGGCGTAACTCTTCGCCCCCACCAGCCCGCCCACCAGGAAGAAGACCGCCAGGGTCTGGAACATCCAGGAGGCGGGGGCGAGTTGGGGCATGTACTGGAGCGGGCTTGCGGCGCGCACCGTGCCGCTGTCCGCGACCAGGGCGGTCACCAGCCAGTGGCCGAGGACCACGCCGAGGACGGCGAGGGCGCGCAGCGCGTCGACGGCGCGGTCACGGCCCGGCGGGGTCGCGGAGTCGATCCGGCGGACGAGGTCACGCACGGCTGCCCTCCCCGGCGTCGTGAGGGGTCCGGCCCGAGACGATCCGGGCGATGTTCTCCAGGGATGCGGAACCGGGCTTCAGGTAGTCGCTGTGGCCGCCGTCGCCCGCCGCGAAGATCCGGGCGCCGAACTCCGGCGACAGTGGATCAGGCCCCAACCCGACTGTCGTGAAAGGGAGTTGGAGTCGCGCGTGCGGTACTTCGGCGATCCAGTCACCGGCGCCCCGGCCGGCCCAGACAGTGGCGCGGCTGCGCAGCCCGGCGGCGGTGTCGGCGCCGGTGCCGGGACTGCCGTACAGGACGATGTCCGCGACTTCCAGGCCGTGCGCGGCCCGGCCGCAGACCACGGCGCCGTAGGAGTGGCAGAGGAGTGAGGTACGGGCGGTGGGCTTTGCCGCCGCCAGCTCCGCCACGAACCGGCGCAGTGCGGGGGCGGCGTCGTCGGCGCGGCCGGGGGTCAGCACCTCGGGGCTCACCGTGCCCGGAGTCCGGTATCCGAGCCAGGCGACGACGGCGGACCCGCCGCCCAGCCCCCGCTGGAGCGCCGCGGCGCCGGCCCGGAGGCGTCCGTACCGGTCGAGGCTGGTGTCCGACCCCGGGACCAGCACGGCGATCCGCTCGGCGCGGGACAGGTCGCCGAAGACCTCGGCGGTGCGGCCGCCGTCGCGGCCGTCGAAGGAGAGGAAGTGGCGCGCCGGGTCAGCCATGGCGCGCAGCGCGGCTGCCCGTTTCCGGTCGCCGTGTCCGGCGGCCGTCCGCTCGGCGGCGAGGATGCGGTCCCGGCCGGCGGCGTACCGCTCGGCGAGGGCCGCCGGGGTCGCTGTCCGCAGCGGGGCGAGGGCGGCCGGGACGGGCGCCGGAACAGCCGAGGGGCGGGCCGCACCCGACACCGGCACGGCCACCGAGGCGATGACGAGTGCGGCGATCAAGGTGCGGCGCGGGCGGGGCGACATGGCGGGTGGGGGTCCTTCCGTACCGGATGTCATGCGTGCTTCCGGTACGGAAGTTATGGATCACGCCTTGTGGTCGGCGTCCCACCAGGGAGTGCACCTTGCGCGTAGCTCTGAAGTACTACGAGTAGGGGGTGCGTGCTGCCGCGCGCCGTCAGTGCGCGTTCTCGGTCGGGCGGAGGTCCTTGGGGATCTTCGCCCAGGTGAGCGCCGCCGCCGCGAGGGGCAGCACCGCGGCGAGCAGGAAGGTCGGCGTCATGCCCGCGGTGAAGGCCTCGGAGACCTTTTCGAGCAGTGCGGCCCCGGCCGGGCCGCCGGTCTGTCCGGCCAGGTGCGCGGCCTCGCCCACGGAGTCGCGTACGGCCGCCGTCTGTGCGCCGTCCAGGCCGAGTTCGGGCAGGTGGGCCCGGTACAGGGCGGAGGCGACGCTGCCCAGGATGGCGACGCCCATCGCCGCGCCGAGTTCGTAGCAGGTCTCCTCGATGGCGGCGGCGCCGCTGACGTCGCGCGCCGGGGCGGAGGCCATCAGGGTCACCGAGGCGACCGTGGTGGCGATGCCGACGCCGCAGCCGAGTACGGCCAGCGCGAAGGCGACGGACGGGTAGCCGAGGGCGCCGGTCTGCTGGAAGATCCAGGGCAGCGCGAGGCCCGCGGTCATCATCAGCAGGCCGCCGCCGAGTATGTGGCGGATCGGGAGCCGGTGCATCAGGGCAGGGGTCACCAGCGAGGTGACGACCAGCCCGAGGGGCGCGGGAAGCAGCCGGATGCCGGCCTCCAGCGGGGTGTAGCCCTCGCCGTACTGGAACCACTGGGTGATCAGGAACAGCGCCGAGCCCAGCGCGATCATCCCGAGGAAGATCGCTGCGGCGGCGATGCTGAACGAACGGCTCGCGAACAGCCGTACCCGCAACAACGGTTGGGCAAGCCTCAACTGGCGGCGTACGAACACGGTCAGCGCGACCGCGGCCAGGGCCAGCAGCGTCCAGGCGACCGGGTCGGCGGGGCCGCCCTTGCCGAGCTGCTTGATGCCGCCCGCGAGGGCAAGCATGCCGACGACCGACTGGCCAACGCCCCACCAGTCCCAGCGGCCCTCCCGTGGCTGACGCGATTCGGGCAGCAGCCACAGGCCGAAGGCGATGACGGCCAGCGCGACGGGCACGTTGAGCAGGAACGCGGACTGCCAGCCGTTCTTCTCGACGAGCAGACCGCCCACGACCGGGCCGAGCGCCATGCCGCCGCCGAAGACCGCGGCCCAGACGGCGTACGCGAGGGCGCGCTCACGGGCGTCGGTGAAGACGTGCCGCAGGATCGACAGGGTCGACGGCATGATGGCCGCGCCGCCGACGCCGAGCAGCGCGCGGGCGGCGATGACCTGCCACGGTGCGGTGGCGAACACGGCGATCAGCGAGGCGAGCGCGAAGACGCCGAAGCCGATGAGCAGCATGCGCTTGCGTCCCCAGCGGTCGCCGAGCGCGCCGGCCGTGACCAGCACACCGGACAGGGCGAGCGCGTACACGTCGATGATCCACAGCTGCTGCACGGAGCTGGGCTGCAGGTCGGCGACGAGGGAGGGGAAGGCGACGTTGAGGATCGTGGTGTCCATCGCGATCAGCAGCAGGCTGCCGGAGAGGATCGTGAGAACGGCCCAGCGCCGGGGATCGAGCTGAGCCCGGGTGTCTTGCCGGGCGGGGGCGGGGTGCATTGGGGTCCTGTTCGGGTCGTGCCGCGGGTGCCTGGTGACACCGTACGGTCTCGCTTGAGACACCAGTGTCTCAAACAAGACGGCAATGCGCACATCCATTACCCGAGAGCACCCCTGCACCCGCTTCGAGGCTTCAGGCGCTGCGATCCGTGAAGGCGCCGTTGGTGGTGAAGGCCAGCTTGGCGAATCGTTCGCCGATACGGCGGTGGGTGGCGGCGTCCGGGTGGAGCTCGTCGGGCAGCGGCAGCTCGGCGGAGTCGGCCTCACCGTAGAGGTCACGGCCGTCGAGGTAGTACAGGTTCGGGTCCTCGGCCGCCCGCTGCTCCACGATCCGGGCCAGTTCCTCGCGGACCATGCCCAGAGCCAGCTTCCCGCTCGCCCGCTCCGCCGGATCGCCCGCGGCCCGGAACCGGAGTTGGCCCCTGCTGAGGGCGGCGAAGTCCGGGACGCTGGGGCCGGGCGTCTCCTCGTGGATGGGACACAGGATGGGCGAGACGACCAGCAGCGGTGCGGTGGGGTGGCCTTCGCGGATGGTGTCGAGGAAGCCATGGACGGCGGGGGTGAACGCGCGCAGGCGCATCAGGTCGGTGTTGACCAGGTTGATGCCGATCTTGATGCTGATCAGGTCGGCGGGGGTGTCCCGAAGGGCGCGGGCGGTGAACGGGTCGAGCAGGGCGCTGCCGCCCAGGCCCAGGTTGATCAGTTCCACGCCGCCGAGGGAGGCGGCCAGTGCGGGCCAGGTGGTGGTGGGGCCGGCGGCGTCGGAGCCGTGGCTGATCGAACTGCCGTGGTGCAGCCACACCTTGCGGCCCCGGTCCGGTGCGGGCTCGATGGGGGCGTTGGTGCGCAGCTCGACCAGTTCGGTGGTCTCGTTGTGCGGCAGCCAGATCTCGACGTCCTTTTCGCCGTCGGGCAGTTCGGTGAAGCGGAGGGTGCCGGCCGGGCCGGGCCGGTGCGTGGCGGAGCCGGTCGTCATGTCGATGGTCAGGGTGTTGCCGCCGGTCACGCCGGCCCGGCCGGCCAGGCGGCCGTCGACGAGCAGGTCGTACACGCCGTCCGGGCGGGGCGGGGCACCCACGTAGACGCGCTTGGTGGGCAGCGTGTCCAGTTCGACGGCCGTGGCGCGGGTGCGGAAGACCAGTCGTACGCCGGAGGGCTGGGCCTCGGCCATGGCCAGTTGTCCGTCCGCGCACTGGGCGCGGGCCCGGGCGGGCAGCCGGTGCGGCAGCACACCGTGCGCGGTGCGCTCCAGGTCGAGGGCGCCGCGCAGGAGTTCCGCGGTGATGGGCGTGGTGATCCAGTGGTGCGTGGTGTCCATTGCCTCAGCCTGTTGATCGAAATGGTGGGATTGCTCTGATCCGCCAATACGCCGCATACGCCGCCCGTCGACGGCCTCGGGCTGGCTGGTCAGGGCGCGGGCCAGTTCCGCAGCAGGGCGTCGAGGGCGTCGAGGATCCGTGTCCACGTTTCCTGCGAATCGGGGGCGCTGTGGCTGAAGCCTCCGCCCATCTCCAGGCTGACGTAGCCGTGGAAAACACTGCCCAGCATCCGCACCGCGTGGGTCTGGTCCGGCTCCGTCAGGTCGTAGCCGCGCAGGATCGCCCGCGTCATCTGCGCGTGCCGCCCGCCGGCGCCGGCGGCCGCCGCCTCCGGATCGAGCCTGAGCTGGGCTGCGGCGTAGCGGCCGGGATGCTCGCGGGCGTAGTCGCGGTAGACGTTCGCGAAGGCGGTCAGGGCGTCCTTGCCGGCCCGCCCGGCCAGAGCGGCCGCGCCCCGGTCGGCGAGTTCCTCCAGGGCGAGCAGGGCGATCCTGGTCCTGAGGTCCTGGGAGTTCTTCAGGTGCGAGTACAGACTCGCGACCTTGACATCGAACCGCCGGGCGAGCGCCGAGACGGTCACCTGGCCGAAGCCGACCTCGTCGGCCAGCTCCGCCCCTGCCTGTGCCAGGCGTTCCGGGGTCAGTCCTATGCGTACCATGCCCGTCCTCTCATTCGGCGTAACCGATTACGCATTTGCCTAATAGCTTTAGGCAAATGGCGACAGGTGTCCGCAATCGCCTGATCGGGTGCCCGGCCTCTTCCGGGTGATCGAACGCCGCATAACAGCCGGGCATCCCGGACGCCGACCGGCAGCGGGCGCCGCAATCGAATCTCCGCGCGAGAGTTCGCCCGGCGCCTCCCGTTACGCCCCCTTGATCAGGTGCGTTGTCCGACCGCCAGTCCGCGTGCACTGCGATCCAGGAGGAACCATGCATCCCGTACCCGCTACCGTCTGTGCCGTCGGCGGACATTTCGCGTTCGAGTACGGCCCCACCCCGCGCATCCGGCGCATGCGCCCGGTTGACGCGATGGACACCCTCGCGTGACCGGGCGCCGCACGAGCGTCGTCCACCGGGGCCCGGAGGACGAGCGCCGTATCCGCTTCCCTTTCACCGCCCGGCGCCGGCGCGGTGAGCCGTACAACCGGGAGCACCGCAAGCACACGGCCCTGGTGTGGGCCGAGCCCGGCAATCCTCCGCCGGACCGCCATCCGTACGCGAAGGACGTCCTGAGCCAGTTCGGTGTCGCCGGCCCGTCGTACGTCAGCACCGCCCACCCGAGGAGGCCACGTTGAGCAGCACCGCACGCGGCAACAGCGACGGCACCGGTCCCGGCTCGCCCGAGGCCGTGATCCCCGCTCAGCAGCACGACAGGCCTCAGCCGCCCCCGCCGCCCGAACTCAGCTACAACGGGCGCGCCCACGGCAACGCCATGCAGGGCGCCACGCTGTGGGAAATGGCGCGGCGCATCCCAGGAGCGCTCGGCCAGACCTTCCGGCTCGCCTGGTCGGTGGACCGGCGCATGGTCGTCACCGTTCTGGTCTGCCAGTTGCTGTCCGGGATCGGTACGGCTGTGATGCTCACCGCGGTCGCCAGGGCCATGGGGCCGCTCTTCGGATCCGTCGACGCCAGGGCCGGGCTTCACGAGGCGCGCCCGGCGCTGATCGTCGCGGCCGTCGCGCTGGCGGCGGGAGCGCTGTCGTGGATCCTGGCCGACTGGGCGACGCGCCGCCTCAACCCCCAGGTGGCGTCCGCGGCCGATATGACGATGGTGGACCTGCACATGAAGGTCGAGCTGTCGACGTACGACCAGGAGGGTTTCACCGACCGGAGCCAGGCCGCCGAGATCGGTGCGCTGCGGGCCGCCGACATCGCGGAGGACGCCAAGACGCTGACGAACGGCTTCGTGCAGCTCGTCTCCGCCGCCTCCGTGCTCACTGTTCTGCACCCGCTTCTGCTCGTGGTGCTCATGCTGTCGGTCGTCCCGCGCGGTCTTGGCGGCGTGATCGCCGCCCGTATCGACTACCGCGTGTTCGACGCGTCGGTCTCCGCCCGCAACGTGCGGGGGATGATGCGCTGGTATCTGACGACGCCAACGCTCGCGGACGAGCTGCGTGCCAACACCATGCGCCCCTACCTGCACTTCTGGTACCGCACGATGTGCGACCGCATCGAGGGCAAGGCGCTCGCGGCAGCGCCGCAGTACCTCCGCGTCAACCTGGCCGCCGCGACGCTGAGCGGCGTATTCATCGTGGGCATGTGGGCCTCGCTCGCCGGGCTGGTGCTGTCGGGGCAGATGGGGCTCGCCATCGCCGGCACGGCGATCGTGGCCTCGCAGACTGCGGGCCGGGCGCTCAACTCGATCGTCAGGTACGGGGCGGCCATGTTCCACCACGGTCTCTATCTCGACGACTATCACCAGTTCCTCGCGCAGGCCCGCGAGACGACCACCCGGCGCGGCAGCGTCACCGTGCGGGCTCCGGCGGAAATCCGGCTCGACGAGGCGTCGTTCACCTACCCGAAGAAGACCGCGCCGGCGCTGCACCCCGTGTCGCTCACCCTCCGCCGGGGAGAGGTGGTCGCGCTGGTCGGGGAGAACGGCGCCGGCAAGTCCACGCTCGTACGCCTGCTGACCGGGCTCACTGTGCCCACCGGCGGCCGTGTGCTGTGGGACGGCACCGATCTGGCCGCGGCGGACGCCGAATCGGTGTGGGGTCACATCGGGCTCGTACCCCAGACGAACGGGCACTGGCCGCTCGCGGTGAGGGAGAACATCACGCTCGGCCAGCCCCGCCGGCACGGCGACGAGCTGGTCTGGGAGGCCGCCGAGCGGGTCGGCATGAGCGAGGCGGTGGCCGAATTCCCGGACGGGATGGACACGTTGCTCGCCCGGTCGCTGTGGGGCGGCCACGAACTGTCCGGCGGGCAGTGGCAGCGGCTCGCGTGCGCGCGTGCCCTGTACCGGCGGCCGGGCTTCCTCATCCTCGACGAGCCCACGAGCGAGATGGACGCCCGCGGTGAACACCAGATCTTCAACGCGCTGCGGGAGATGGCACCGGACCGCATCACCCTCGTCGTCACCCACCGGCTGGAGAACGTCCGCATGGCGGACCGGATCCTCGTACTCGACAAGGGCCGCATCCGGGAGGAAGGCAGCTTCGATCAGCTGGTGCGCGCCGAAGGAGGCCTGTTCTCGGAGCTGTACGCCCTGTCCCAGGACCGCTGAGCCCACTCGGCCCCGCTGATCACGCGAACGTGGACCCGGCGCCCGCACGCCGGGTCCACGGACTCGCGTTCCGGGCGCATGCAGAATCGATCTTTCCGGCATAGATCGTTTACGCGCGGGGCAGGCTGGTAGCGCCATTCGATCAATGGGCATGACAAACCGTTTCGCTCGCAGGCGGGGGGACCTGCGCGCCCTCCCCCGCCAAGGAGCACCCGAGTGCCGCAGGACGTCCGTTTCGATCTCCCCTTCTCCACCCCGGTCAGCGCACACCTGGAGTACGCGAGGGAACAGCATCTGCGATGGGTCCGGGACATGGGACTCGTCAGGAGCCAGGCCGGTTTCGAGGAGTATCAGTCCTGGGACCTGCCGCAGGCCGCGATACGTACCTACCCGCACGCGTCGCCCGACGACATGGTCGTCCTGATGAACTGGTTCTCGCTGGCCTTCCTCTTCGACGACCAGTTCGACGCGGCGAGTCCCGACCGCGCCGACCGGGTGACGGAGGTCGCCAGGGAACTCATCGTGACCCCGCTGCGCCCCGCCGGCACTCGCCCGCGCGTCGTCTGCCCGATCACGCTCGCCTGGGCCGAGGTCTGGGAACAGCTCTCCGACGGCATGTCGCTGACCTGGTGCACCCGTTTCGCCGCCTCCTGGGGACGCTTTCTCGCCGCGCACGCCGAGGAGGTCGACCTGGCCGCCCGGGGCACCCTGCTCGGCGTGGGCCCGTACACCGCGTTCCGCAGGCGAACCGTGGGCATACACCACAGCATCGACGCGGGCGAGCGCAGCCGCCGCTTCGAGGTTCCCGCGCAGGCACAGGCGCACCCGGTCATGGAGGGGCTGCGGGACGCCGCCGCGGACACCATCGGCTTCATGAACGACATCCACTCCTTCGAGCGGGAGAAGCGCCGGGGCGACGGCCACAACCTGATCGCCGTGCTCCACCGTGAGCGCGGGTACTCGTGGGAGAAGGCCGCCACCGAGGCGTTCCGGATGACCGGTGAGAGTCTCGACGCGTACGTGAGGCTGGAGGCGCGGGTGCCCGCGATGTGCGACGAGCTCGGCCTCGACGCCGACGGACGCGACCGGGTGTGGATGGGCGTGGAAGCCATCCGGCACTGGATCAGCGGCAACTACGAATGGGCGTTGACCACCGGCCGTTACGCCGCCGCGAAGAACGGGCCCGCGGCCGCCGCCGAACTGGCGGGCCGCGGCTCCCTGGACGACCTGCTCACGGTCTGACGCACCGCCGCCGGCCGGATCCCGCCCCAGGGGCGGTCCGGCCGGCGGGCGGAGCGGTCAGACCCCGGCGGCCTGCGGCACGAACTCGACCGGGATACGGTCCAGTCGCGCCTCCCACGTCGAAGCGGTGGAGGTCAGCTCCTCGGCCGGGGCGGCGAGGCGCAGCCCGGGCAGCCGGTGCAGCAGGACGTCGACGGCCGTCTCGATGATGGCCTGGCCGACGTTCTGGCCCGGGCACTCGTGCGGACCGCTGCTGAACGCGAGATGCGCCTGGTTCCCCTGGATGGACACGCCCGCGTCCGGCCGGATCTCCGGGTCCAGGTTCCCGGCCGTCAGGCCGAGTACGAGCAGGTCACCGGCCTGGATGCGCCGGCCTCCCAGTTCCAGGTCGGCCGTGGCGAACCGCCCCGGACACACGGCCAGCGGCGGCGTGTTCCACATGACTTCCTCCACCACCGCGGAGATGTTCAGCTGCCCGCTGACCAGTCCTGACAGGTGCGAGCTGTGGGTGAGGAGCAGTTGCAGCACCCGCGCCAGCAGGTTGCTGGTCGTGGTGTGCGCGGTGATCAGCACCAGGCGCAGGTGGCTCAGTACCTCTTCGTCGTCCAGGCCCGCCTGATGCTGCATCAGGCCGGTGGTGAAGTCGGAACCCGGTTCGTCGCGCTTGCGCTCGGCGAGTTCCGCGAGGACCTGCATGATGACGTCGTTGTGGTGGAGGGCGTCCTCGCCGCCCTTGATGACCTGCGCGCAGGAGGTGGCCAGTCGCCGCCCCTCGCCCTCCCCGAGGCCGAAGAGCCGCGTGAGTACGAGCATGGGCAGGTACTCGGCGTACTCGGCCACCAGGTCGGCCCGCCCCGACCCGGCGAACGCGTCGATCTGCTTGTTCGCGAAGTGCGTGACATGACGGCGGATGCCGCGCCCGGCCAGCGCCTGGAGATTGTCCGTGACCGCCCCGCGCAGCCTCCGGTGCGGCTCGCCGTCCTGCGAGACGCAGTCGGGGCGCCAGCCCAGCATCTGGATGAGCGGTGAGGTGCTCTCGATCCGGCCCTCCTCCCAGTCGCGCCAGATCCGGGAGTCGCGGGTGAACTGACGCGGGTTGTCCAGGACCCGCCGGTTCTCCCGGTAGCCGAGCACCAGCCAGGCCGGGACGTCACCTTCGAGCAGTACGGGGGCCACCGCGCCGTACTGCTCGCGCAGCCCGGCGTAGATGCCGTGCGGGTCGACCGACGCCTCGGGCCCGTACAGCCGCGTGATCCCGCCGGATTCGGCGGAGCGTACGGGGCAGCCGGCCGGCGCGGTCTCGGGCGGTGTGCCGGCGTACGAACCGTGTTCGGACGGGGAGTTCATCGGGGCTCCAGAGCGGCGGCAGAGCGTTCCTTGAGATGACGTATCAGAGCGACGAGCACGTCACGGCTCGATCCCCGGTCGCGCGCGTCGCACGCGACGACCGGTATGCGGTCGGTGATGTCCAGGGCGTCCCTGATCTCCTCGATGGGGTGGTCCCTGGAATCGGGGAAGACGTTGAGGGCGATGACGAAGGGAACGTCGAGGCGCTCCATCTCCTCGATGGCCCGGAAGCTGGACTCCAGGCGGCGGGTGTCCACCAGGACGACGGCGCCGAGTGCTCCCTTGAACAGGCCGTTCCACAGGAACCAGAAGCGTTCCTGGCCGGGCGTACCGAAGAGGTAGAGGACGAGCTGCTCGCTCAGGCCGATCCGGCCGAAGTCGAGGCTGACCGTGGTCTTCTCCTTGTCCGCCACGCCGACCAGGTCGTCGACGCCGGCGGTGGCCTGGGTCAGGGTCTCCTCGGTGGTGAGCGGCTTGATGTCGCTCACCGAGCGCACCATGGTGGTCTTGCCGGTGCCGAAGCCACCGGCGATCATCACCTTGACCGAACGGCTCTCGGCCGGCAGTGATCCGGACGGCTTGGGCCAGTCCGGGCGGTCAAAGCCTTTGTAATCCACTGAGTACCTCCTCGAGGAGCGCGAAGTCCGGCCCGTGGCCGGCGGATGCCGGGATGGGGTCACGGGCTTCCACCCGGCCTGCTTCCAGCAGGTCGGCCACCAGCACCGCGAGAATGTTGAAGGGCAGTCCGAGGTGGGCGCCGAGTTCGGCGACCGACAGCGGATCGCGGCACCAGCGCACGATCTGTTCGTGCTCGTGCTGCATGCCCGCGACGGGCGCGGAGCGGGACACGACGAGGGTCGCCACGTCGAGGCCGAGTGCGGCCCCGCCCGGTCCGCTGCGACCGCCGGTGAGGACGTAGTAGCGCTCGAGACCGGACGGGTCCGTGGGCCGGTGGGGGTCACTCATTCAGAGTGCTCCTCCAGCCGCGGTGTGGTTCCGAGGAGTTCGCCCATCCTGCGGGCCAGGTCCCTCATCTGGTGGCCGAGCAGGCCCTGGTCGAGGCCCTCCCTGGCGAGGACGCCGAGGTACGTCTCCACCCCGGCCCGGACCACGAAGAGGTGTCCGCCGTCGACTTCGATCATCGCCAGGCGCAACTGCCCGCTGTACTTGGGGAATTGCGCGGCGACGGGCTGCGCGAGCGCCTGGAGGCCGGCGACGACGGCGGCGAAGCGGTCGACGTCGTCGGGGTCCTCGGCGCCGTACGAGGTGATGGCCTTGCCGTCGCTGGACGCCACGAGGGCGAAGCGGATCTCCTGGATGCTCTCCGTCAGGTCGCGGAGCGCCCAGCTCACGTCGGTGTGCTGCTGCGTCATGGGGCTAGTCGCTCTCTTCGGTGCGGGACTTCTCGTGTGTGTCACGTCCGGCGGTGGTGGCGAAGGCGGCCAGGCCGGAGAAGGACGAATCCGGCGGCACGGCCGCGGCGTCGGCGGCGGCGGTCGGTCCGACGGCCGGGGCGCCGGCCGCGGGTGCTGCCGCCTTCGCCGGTTCGCCGCGCCGGCTCCTGCGCCTCGGCAGGCCGCCCGGAGTGGTCTCGGTGGCGGATTCGGGGCGGAGGCCTGCGGACGGCCCGGCCGGGGAGGTGGCGGAGGCGGGTCGGCCGCTCAGCGCCGGGATCGCCACCGATCCGGTCGGGCTGTCGGCCAGCCGGCCCGCGGGCAGGGGGCTGAAGTACTTGTGCGGTACGACCACGACCACGGAGGTGCCCAGCCAGGGCGAGTCCGCGAAGGTCACCCTGATCCCGTACTTGCGGGTGAGCTTGCCCACGACGCGCAGGCCCAGGTTCGCGTCCTCCGACAGGCCGCCGAGGCCGGGGCCCGCCGCCACGCCTTCCAGCGACTCCAGGGCCTGGCGCTTCTTCTCCTCGGTCAGCCCCTTTCCGGCGTCCTGGATTTCGATGCCGACGCCGTTGGGCACCTCCCTGCCCGACACGATCACGGGCTCGGTGGGCGGTGAGTACCGGGTGGCGTTGTCCAGGAGGTGGGCGAAGATCAGCGTGAGGTGGTCCACGAGACCGCCGTCCACGCCCAGTTCGGGGAGGTGGCGCAGCTGTACGCGGTCGAAGTCCTTGATACGTCCGACGCCGCCGCGGACCACGCTGAGCAGCCGCTGCGGCTCCTGCCACTGACGGCCGGGGCGGTCGGATCCGCCGAGGACGCCGATGCTCGCGGCCAGACAGTCCGCGGGGCCGATCTCCTGGTCCAGGTCCATGAGGCCCTGCGCCACGGCCGGCAGACGGCCGTGTTCGCCCTGCATTTCGTGCAGCCGGCCGCGCAGCTTGCTGGTGAGGACGTGGATGCGGCTGCCGATGCTGATGACGGCCTGTTCGGCGGAGGTACTGCGGTTGAACTCCTCCTCGACGGCGATCAGCGCGGTCCGCAGGATCTTGCGCAGTTCGCGCCTGAACTCCGGTGACGCGTCCGGGTCCTGGGCGAGGGGAGAGAGTACGTCGTCGATCGATTCGCCGTCGCGCAGCCGCTTCAGCGCGTCGGGGAGGAATTCGTCCCCGAGCCGGGCGACGAGCGCCCGCTGGTATTCGAGCCGCTCCTGCCAGGCCCGGGCCTCTTCGGCGAGCCGCGCCTCCTGGGCGGTGCGCTCGGCGGCCCGCTGCCCCTCCAGGACGATCATGTGCTGCTGCCACTCCTGGGAGTGCTGCGCCTGCCTGGCCAGGAAGTCTCCGGCGGACTGGCGCAGTCGTAGCTGGGACCGGAGCAGGAGCCGGACGCAGGCGGCGGTCGCCGCTGTGGCCGCGAGCCCAGCCAGGCCGGCGGGTATTCGCACGTGTTCGGGTCCGGCGGCCACGGCGACGACGGAGGCGACGCCTAATCCGAGTGGCAGCAGCCACCAGGTGTGCCGGGCGGCCGGGGCCCGGGCCGCCTGCGGCGTAGTGGCAAGTTCCATCTGCATCCTCAAACCCACGCGATCGAACAGGGAAGTGAAGGGCGCCCTCGTCGCGTGGCTGGTGCCTCGGTGTGGCGGCACTCGCCGGACCACGGGGGTGATCCGCGTCGCGACAGGCGTGGCTGCACAGCAGGACACGACGGGGTCAGGGTCACGTCAACTGGCAGCGCTCCAAGGGAGCTTAGCGGGTCGGAAAGTGAAGTGATCAACTGCCTTCCGCATCGATGGACACCCCCGGAGGATCACGGGGGCGGGCCTGCGGCTGGGACGGTCGACTGGCGCAGCTTGAACAAGTGCGGCATAGAATGACCGAATGATCTTCATTGTTGTCAAGTTTCCAGTAAAGCCCGAGTACGCCGACGAGTGGCCGCAGCACGTCGAAGCCTTCACCGAGGCCACCAGGGCAGAGCCCGGCAACCTGTTGGTTCGAATGGTCGCGCGGTGTCGAGGACCCGAACACGTATGTCCTGGTCGAGGCGTTCCAGGACGACGCGGCCGCGGCTCATGTCAACTCCGGTCACTTCAAGGCCGCCTTGGACACGATGCGCCCGCTGGTGCGCCGTACGCCCGACATCGTCAGCACGACCATCGAAGGCGCCGACGGGTGGAGCGCGATGGGTGAACTCAAGATCGACTGATCGACTGACCGGCTGACCCGCTGACCGGCTGACCGACAAGGGAGTGCAACATGTCGAAAATCCTCTTCGTGGTGACCGGCGCCGACCACTGGACCCTGGCCGACGGCACGCGCCACCCCACCGGCTTCTGGGCCGAGGAGGTCGTCGCCCCCTATGAGGCGTTCACCGGCGCGGGCCACGAGGTCGTGGTCGCCACCCCGGGCGGCGTCGTGCCGACCGTGGACCGGGCCAGCCTCGCCCCGGAGGCCAACGGCGGCCCGGAGGGAGCCGACCGGGTCGTCAGAGGCCTCGCTTCCTTCACCGGGCTTCAGCAGCCGCTGAAGCTGGAGGAGGTGGATCCGGCCGACTACGACGCCGTCTTCTACCCCGGCGGCCACGGCCCGATGGAGGACCTGTCGGTCAGCGCCGAATCCGGCAGGGTACTGACCGACGCGCTGGCGTCGGGCAAGCCGCTGGGCGTCGTGTGCCACGCGCCTGCCGCGCTGCTGGCCGCGAAGCTGCCCGACGGCAGCTCGCCGTTCGCGGGCTACCGGCTGACCGGCTTCACCAACGCCGAGGAGTCCCAGGCCGGTCTCGCGGACAAGGCGAAGTGGCTGCTCCAGGACCGCCTCGTGGAGCTCGGCGCCGACTTCCGCGAGGGCGAGCCCTGGGCGCCGTACACGGTCGTCGACCGCAATCTCTACACCGGTCAGAACCCGGCGTCGTCCGGGCCGCTGGCGCGGGAGATGCTCAAGGCGCTGCGCTGAGGCTCTTCACGCAAGCTGGCGCCGCACCAGTTCGTGCAGGCGGCCGCCCGTGTCGGCGAGCAGCTGCGCGGGCGGGCCCTGCTCGACGATCCTGCCGTCGGCCATGACGATCACACGATCGGCGTCCATGACCGTGGACAGCCGGTGGGCGATCACCAGGCGGCCGGCGCTCAGCCTGCGGGTGCTCTCCATGACGATGCGCTGGGTCTCGTTGTCCAGCGCGCTGGTGGCCTCGTCGAAGAAGAGGACGCGCGGGCGGCGTACCAGCGCCTGAGCGATCATCAGACGCTGCCGCTGCCCGCCCGAGATCGCCCCGCCGCCGGAGATCATCGTGTGCAGCCCCATCGGCATACGCCTGATGTCCTCGGCCAGCCCGGCCATCTCGGCGGCCTCCCACACCTCCTCCTGGGAGAAGACCTCGGCGCCGCTGATGCAGTCCAGGATCGATCCGCTGAGCGGCTGCGCGTTCTGGAGGACGACGCCGCACTGACGGCGTACTGCGGCCTGGTCGAGCGCCGCGAGGTCCTGGCCGTCGTACAGCACACTGCCCGATACCGGTTTGTCGAAGCCGATGAGCAGCCGCAGCAGGGTCGACTTGCCGCAGCCGCTGGGGCCGACGATCGCCACGAACTCGCCCGGCCGTACTTCGAGCGACACGTCGTCGAGGACCAGGGGCCCGTCGTCGGTGTAGCGGAACGAGAGCTTCCTGGCCTCGATGGCGCCGGACAGGGTGCCGGGCTGCGCGCTCGCGCCGCGTACCTCCGGAGCCTCGTCCAGGACCGGCTTGATCTGCTCGAACATGGGCAGCACCGCGGCGACCGAGATGAGCGCGCCGGTGAGCTGGGTGACCGACGTCAGCAGCATGGTCACGGCCGTGCTGAAGGTCAGGAACGCGCCGGCCGACATGCTGCCACGGGCCGGTCCCGCCAGCAGCATGAACATGATGAGCGAACAGAGCGGCAGATAGACGGCGTCGAGGACCGTGGTGAGGTTCTTGATGCGGCCCGCGCGCTGCTGGAGTTCGCGGGACCGGGCGAATTCGCGGGCCCAGGCGGCGTACGCGAAACTCTCGGCGGCCGCGACCCGCAGTTTGGGCAGTCCCCGCAGGGTCTGGAACGCCTGGTTGTTGAGCTTGTTGCCGAGCTCCACCAGGCGCCTTTGCCAGCGCACCTGCCACAGGCCCATCGCGAGGAACACCCCGCCGATGACGACCAGCATGGCGATCGCCGCCAGCGCCAGCGGCACACTGAACCAGAACAGCAGCGCGACGTTCATCGCGCCGACCGTGCTCGCCTGTACGGCCACCGGGCCGAGCCCGGACAGCACCCTGCGGATGGCACTGATGCCCATGGCGGCGCTCGCCAGCTCGCCGGTGGACCGGGCGGCGAAGAATTTCGTGGGCAGCCGCAGCAGCCGGTCCCAGACGGCGGGCTGGAGGGTGGCCTCGATGCGGCCTTCCATCCGGAGGATGGTGAGGTTCTGGAGCAGCATGAAGGACGCGGTGACGATGCTGGTGATCATGACGGCCAGGGAGACCTGGACGATGAGGCCGCTCTCGGCGTTCGGTACGTACACGCCGAGCACCTGGCCGGTCGCGATCGGCACCAGTCCGCCGAGGCCGACCGTCACCAGCCCGCTGAGGAGCAGGTTGCGCATGTCCACGCGGGTGTCGCGGAGGCTGAAGCGCAGCAGGCTCCACGGGGTCATGGGGCGTTCGGGCAGGGGGCGGTAGAACATGACCGCGCGCGGCTCGAAGTCGTCCGCGTTGTCCTTGCCGATCCGTATCCGCATGCCCGAGGCCGGGTTCACCGCCTCGTACCGTCCGCGGCGCCACAGCAGCGCGACCGGGGCTCCGGACTTGGCCCGGTGTCCGACCAGGGGTCCGGAGTCGGTCCGCCACCAGCGCCCGTCGAGCCGGACCGCGCGGGTACGGACCCGGGAGACCAGGGCGATGCGTTCGACGGGGGTGACGCGGTCGTTGACGGCGCCGCCCTTCGGCGGCTCGGTGAGCGTGATCCCGGCCGCCTCCGCGACCCGGCGGCAGACCGCGAAGGTGGCGTCGTCGGTGGCGCGGTCGGTGCCCGCCGTGGCGCGCCCGGACCGGTCCGGGCGGCCGATGGAGGCGACCAGGGCCTGGTCCGCCCGCGCGCGGACGGCCGCGCCCGCTTTGATGCCGGCCGCCGTACGGTCCTCGTGGGCGCGTTCGAGCTCTTCGATCCAGTGGTCGACGGCGGACAGCAGCCGGTACTGCTGGTTCACCAGTTGCTGCCACATCGCCGTTTCGATCAGCAGATCACCGGCGGCGTCGTGGCTGTAGGAGGCGCCGTACTGCACGCTGCCGGGAGAGACCGGCATCCACAGGACGTCGTCGTCGGCCACGGCCCCCTCGATGTCGGGACGGCCGTCCAGCGGGGCCTGGAACAGCACGCCCAGGCTGCGTCCGATGCCGAGGGCGAAGGCGTGGTCCAGCGGGCTCTCGTACGCCGCGTAGGCATCGGCGTACTCCGGCGGGCGGTACAGCTCCCGCAGCGGGATCCGCCGCAGCAGGCAGTCCTGCGACGGCCTGCCGAGCAGGGTGTGCTGCGGGCCTTCGACCGGGCCGAGCAGCAGCGCTCCCGCTTCGAGGCGGCCTAGGAAGTGCCAGTGTCCCTGCTCGACGGCGTCGACCGCGAACAGGTCGAGGGCGCCGCCCACGACGAGCCACAGCACCTGCGGCCCCTCCAGCGGCAGACTGCGCAGACCGGCGCAGTCGACGGGTGCGCCGAGTCCGCCCAGCGCGTAGGTCACCGCGTCGACTTCGGCAAAACGGCCCTCGACCGCGTTCGGGTGTACGGACGACATGTCAGTGCTCCTTGACCAGCTCGGCGTACGCTCCGCCGGCGGCGACCAGATCTTCGTGGCGGCCGCGTTCGACGACCGAACCGTGGTCGAGTACGACGATCTCGTCGCTGTCGCGCACCGTGCTCAGCCGGTGGGCGATGACGACGCAGGCGCAGCCGCGCCGCCGCAGGTTGTCGATGATGACGCGCTCGGTCTCGGCGTCCAGCGCGCTCGTCACCTCGTCGAGTACGAGGATGCTCGGCCGCCTGACCAGCGCCCGGGCGATCTCCAGGCGCTGGCGCTGGCCGCCGGAGAAGTTGCGGCCGTCCTGCTCGACGCGGCTGTGGATGCCGTCGGGGCGCCGCGCGATCACGTCGTACAGCGCGGCGTCCTGGAGGGCGGCGGCGACGGCCTCGTCCGGTATCGAGGGGTCCCACAGCGCCACGTTGTCCCGGACCGTGCCCTCGAAGAGGAAGACGTCCTGGTCGACGAAGGAGACGGAGGCGGCCAGTGCGCTGCGGGAGATGTCCTCCAGGCGCTGTCCGTCGATACGGATCGTCCCCTCCCAGGGGATGTAGAGCCCCGAGATCAGCCGGGAGACGGTCGACTTGCCGCTGCCGGAGCCGCCGACGAGGGCGACCTGCTGCCCGGGTCCGACCGCCAGCGAGAAGCCGTTGAGCAGCGGTTTGTCGAGGGGGCTGTAGCCGAAGGTGATGTCTTCGAGCGTCACGTGTCCCTTGAGCCTGCGCGTGCTCTCGTCCGGCTCGCGGCGCGAGTACAGCACATCCACCGGGAAGCTCTCGACGTCCTTCAGCCTGGCCACATCGGCGGCGAAGTCCTGGATGCGGCCCGCCACTCCGTTGAGCCGGCTGATGGGCGCGGTGAAGCGCGCCACCAGCGCCTGGAAGGCGACGAGCAGGCCGATGGAGATGTGGCCCTCGACGGCCCGCAGTCCGCCGATCCACAGGATCAGCGCGCTGTTGAGGGTCGCGAGGGTCGGTGCGACGACGGCGAGGAACGCGCTCGGTACGCCGAGCCGCTGCTGCACGTCCAGGGTGGTCGCGTGCTGTCCCGCCCAGCGGCGGAAGAACCCGTTCTCGCCTCCGGTGGCCTTCATCGTCTCGATCAGCTGGAGACCGGTGTACGAGGTGTTGGTCAGCCGTGCGCTGTCCGCGCGCAGCTTCTGCGTGTGCGTGGCCCGCAGCCGGATCACGATGCGCATGGCGACCACGTTGAGCAGCGCGACGGTCACTCCGACGAACGTCAGCTGGGGGTCGTACGACCACATCAGGAAGGCGTAGAGAATCACGACCACCCCGTCGACCCCCGCGGCCGCGAGGTCGCGCGCCAGCGTCTCGGCGACGGCGTCGTTGGACTGCAGCCGCTGTACGAGATCGGCCGGGCTGCGCTGCGCGAAGAAGGTGACGGGCAGCCTCAGCAGGTGCCGCAGGAACCGGGCGCTGCTCAGCGTGGAGGAGATGATGCGGCCGCGCAGCAGGTTCGCCTGTTGCAGCCCGGTCAGCACGGCGGTGAGCGCCACCATCGTGGCCATCGACGCGAAGAGCGGTCCCAGCATCGACGTCTGGTTGCCGATCAGGAACATGTCGATGTACGTACGGCTCAGCGCGGGCACGGCGGCGCCGACGGCGACGAGCAGCAGGCTGGCCAGGAGCGCGGCCAGCAGGGTGCCCGTGGTGCCGCGCATGCGTGCGGGGACGGCGCTCATGACGCCTGGTTTGCGGCCGCCGCGGCGGAAGGACTCTGAGGGTTCGAAGACGAGGACGACGCCGGTGAAGCTGGTGTCGAAGTCCTCCGTCGGCACGAAACGGCGGCCCTTGTCGGGGTCGTTGATGTGGACGCCCCGGCGGCCGAACCTGCGCCCCGTGCCGTCGTAGACGACGTAGTGGTTGAACTCCCAGAAGAGGATGGCGGGCGCCTGCACCTCGGCGAGCGCCGTCGCCTCCATCTGCATGCCCTTGGCCTGCAGGCCGTAACTGCGGGCCGCCTTCAGCAGGTTGCTGGCCCGCGAGCCGTCGCGCGACACCCCGCACGCGATGCGGAGCTCTTCGAGCGGCACGTGGCGGCCGTAGTGGGCGAGGACCATGGCCAGCGCGGCGGCGCCACACTCCACGGCCTCCATCTGGAGAACGGTGGGCGTGCGGACGGCCTTGCGCTTCTTGACCTGGACGGGCCGCGCCCGGCGACGCCCGCCCGACGCGGGCTCCGGGCGGTGCCTGCGGCGGCCCGGCTGCTGCTGCTGCGGGGCCGCGGAATCGTTCGGTGCGGTCACGGAAGCAGCCAATCGATCGGATGCTGCTCGGCGAGGTGGATGGCGCCGGTGGCGAGGGTCATGGATTCGACGGCGTACGGCGGGCCTTGCGAACTCGACCAGGAATAGCCCGACTTCGTGGCTTCCGACCGGTCGAGCTGTACGAGTACGGACACGGGCTGGCCCTGCTTCGAGAACTCCTCGCCGAGCTGGCTGCTGCCCAGGAAGCCGGTGATCCGCTGGCGGGTCTGGGCGGTCCTGCCGACGGATTTGACCCGGCCGCGCAGTACGCCGTACTGCTGCGTCGCGACCGACTGGACGGTGAGGTCCACTGCGGCGCCGACGGGCACGGTGGCCCCGCGCTCGGCCGGTACGTACAGCATCGCCATGAGGGGGTCGCCGGCCTTCTCCACCCGTTCCACCGCCGCCACATCCGCTCCGGTGGTCACCACGGAACCGATGGCGGCGACGAGCGTCGTCAGCCGGCCGGCGGCGATGGTGCGCACGACGGCGTCGCCCTGCGCGGTACGGACCTTCAGCAGGGGCGCGTTGGCGGCGACGCGCTCGCCTTCCTCGGCGAGTACGGCGGTGACCTGGCCGGCCACGGGGCTCTGGAGGACGTAACTGCCCTGGGCGTGGGTGAGGATTCCGGGGGCGCCGAGTGTGGACGACACGGTGCCGGTCACGGCCCACACGGCCGAGGCGATCATGACGATGACCGTGACGGTCAGAACAAGCCAGCCCTGGGGGCGGGCGAATCGCACCGGCAGATCAATTTCTTCGGGCGATTGCAGCTTGGAAAGCGCCTGTTGGCGAAACTGCACGACACTCTTCCCTCAACCGCAAATGGGCCGACTGCAATGGTCTGTCAGGAAATTCAGGACGGCCGTACGCCCCCGACCCTGGGTGGATCCGGGGGCGTACGGCCCGGCCTGTCGGCAAGGAGGGGTCGCCGACGGGCCGTAGTCACCGCTGGTGACCGCGCCACTCGGCGGCGCTGGGCGAAATCAGACGCCGGCGACCGTGGCGGTGGCGATGCCCGTGACCGCGCCCGTGTTGAGGCCGGTGACGCCCTCGACGGTGCCGACGGCGGAGCCCACGGTGCCCGAGACGGGGACGACGGAGTTCAGGACGCCGGTGGCGTTGCCGACCACGCCGCCCAGGAGACCGCCGGACACGTTGTCCAGGTCGTTGTCGGAGATTTCCTGGGTGGCAACCTGGGAGAAGTTCATGATGCGAGTTTCCCTTCGCGGTGAATATTCGAATTACCGGGACCGGCCCTGACGGACCGGCCCTCAGTGCGAAGGATCAAAGCACGTGAGCCTGTTGGGCAGCCAGTCGGGCCATTGCGGGTCCGGGCACATCTCTGCGTGAAATTACCGCGACGTGCGCGGCCGTCCATGACTTGGCGACAGGTTCTTCACGAGATCGCCCGAGGTGAATGCGGGACGGCCTTCGCCCAGCGCCGGACCGAATGGGACATTACCGCCCAGACACGCATAGCCGCAGGTCAGATCGGGTGCAGTTATCTGGAGACCGTGTGCCGCCTGCGCATTCGATGTGCAGATTCGCTGGCGTGACCCGCTCATTACGGAAAGCCACTTCACAACGAGGGGAGAAACTGCGCGACTTCCTGCCGGAACGGGCTGCCTAGTACTGCAGCCGCGG
>NZ_JAGGPC010000058.1:0-41840 GCF_018614005.1 Streptomyces sp. ISL-99 | reverse complement strand
GAGCCCCCGCCGGGCGCGGTGGCGCGGGTGCGGGTGGAGCCGGCGCGGGTCGCGGTGGCGCGGGTGCGGGTCGTGGTGGAGCCGGCGCGGGCCGTGGCGGTGCGGGTGCGGGCGCCGGTCGTGGTGGCGCGGGCGCAGGTCGTGGTGGCAGCGGCGCCGGCGGCGCCTCGGGCACCGGCAGCCGTGGCGCGTCCGCGCGCGGTGGCGCCAAGGGTGGCCCCAAGGCACCGCAGGGCGGCTTCAGGACTCCCGGTCTGCGCCGTGGCCCGCAGAGTGCCCCCTCCCGTCCGCGCGAGCTCGACGCCAAGCTCGAGGAGCGCGTACGCGAGCGGCACAGCAAGCCCCAGGTGAAGACGCCCAAGACGTTCCCCGGAGCCGAGCAGGAGGGTGAGCGCCTGCAGAAGGTCCTCGCCCGCGCCGGCATGGGTTCGCGGCGCGCCTGCGAGGAGCTGATCGAGCAGGCCCGCGTCGAGGTCAACGGCGAGATCGTGACCGAGCAGGGCCGCCGGGTCGACGTGCACAAGGACGAGGTCAAGGTCGACGGCCTGACGGTCGCCACCCAGTCGCACCTCTTCTTCGCGCTCAACAAGCCGGCCGGCGTCGTCGCCACGATGGGCGACCCGGACGGCCGCCAGAACCTCAACGACTACGTCAACAACCGTGAGACGCGTCTCTTCCACGTGGGCCGGCTGGACACCGAGACCGAGGGCATCATCCTGCTCACCAACCACGGCGAGCTGGCCCACCGTCTCACCCACCCCAAGTACGGCGTGAAGAAGACCTACCTCGCCGCCATCCAGGGACCGCTCCCGCGCGACCTCGGCAAGCGGCTCAAGGACGGCATCGCGCTGGAGGACGGGTACGCCCGCGCCGACCACTTCCGTGTCGTCGAGAACACCGGCAAGAACTACCTGGTCGAGGTCACCCTCCACGAGGGCCGCAAGCACATCGTGCGCCGCATGCTGGCCGAGGCCGGCTTCCCGGTCGAGCGGCTCGTGCGGACGTCCTTCGGGCCGATCCCGCTGGGCGACCAGAAGTCCGGCTGGCTGCGCCGCCTCACGAACACCGAGGTCGGCATGCTGATGAAGGAAGTCGGTCTGTAACCGACGCCCCTTTTCACCCGAAGCCCCGGCGGGTTCCTGTGCGTACAGGAACCTGCCGGGGCTTTTTGCCGCTTGTGGATCGACACGGAACACCTTTATAGTCACTTTGACCATAAAGGGGCGGGCGTCATCGCCCCGCCGCCCAAGGCCGGCGGACCTGGACCCACGGGGGTGGACCAGGCCCGGCCGACGGCGGCGCGGGCGGTGGTGACCGTGACCTGTGTCCGGGCTCCCTCGCCCATCCCCTTGCGGAGAAGCGATGAACGAAGAGACGAAGTACGACCCGCACGCCTTCGAGCCGTTCGCCGTCACCGTCGACCTCGCCGTCTTCACCGTGCGCGAGAGCCGGCTGCACGTGCTGCTGATCCGGCGCGGACAGGAGCCGTACGCCGGGGCGTGGGCGCTGCCCGGCGGCTTCATACTGCCGCGCGAGTGCGCCGAGGACGCCGCCCGGCGTGAACTGGCCGAGGAGACCGGCCTGTCGCAGGAGTCCGCCACCGCGCTCCACCTGGAACAACTGCGTACGTACAGCGATCCCGACCGGGATCCGCGGATGCGCGTCGTCTCCGTCGCGTACACCGCGCTCGTGCCCGGCCTGCCCGAGCCGCGCGGCGGCGGCGACGCGGCGCACGCGCAGTGGATGCCCGTCGGCGGCCTGCCGGAGCTCGCCTTCGACCACGCGCGGATCATCACCGACGCGCGGGAGCGCATCCGCGCCAAGCTCGAATACACCTGCCTGGCCACCGCCTTCTGCCCGCCCGAATTCACGCTGGGCGAGCTCCAGCAGGTGTACGAGACGGTCTGGGGCGTGGAGCTCGACCGGCCCAACTTCCGGCGCAAGGTGCTCGCCTCGCCCGGCTTCGTGGAGCCGGTGCAAGGGGCGCCCCGGCGTACCGGCGGACGGGGGAAACCGGCCGCGCTCTACCGGTCCGGGACCGCCGCCGCTCTGCATCCACCACTGCTGCGCCCCGAACGACGGTCAGAACGATCAGAACGACGATCCGAAGGAGAACGGTCCGTATGAAGCAGGCAGCCACCGGGGCTCTCGTGGGACTCGCGCTCGGGGACGCGCTGGGCTTCCCGACCGAGTTCAACGACGTACCTTCGATCCTCGCCAAGTGCGGGCCGTGGCGGGAGATGGAACTGCCGTCACCCGCGATCGTCACGGACGACACCCAGATGACGCTCGCACTGGGACGCGCGATACGCGAGACGTCGGAGCGCGGCGTCGCCGGTCCGGAGCGGTTCGCGCAGCTGGTGCGCAAGGAGTTCGTCGCCTGGTACCACTCGCCGGAGAACAACCGGGCGCCGGGCAACACCTGTCTCGTCGCCTGTCGGCTGCTCGACGGCGACCGGCCCTGGCAGCAGGCCAGTCAGCTCGGCTCCAAGGGATGCGGGGCCAACATGCGGGTCGCGCCGCTCGGGCTCGTACCGGGGCTCAGCGAGGAGCAGCGCGCCGGGGCGGCGCAGTTGCAGTCGGCGCTCACGCACGGGCACCCCACGGCGCTGGCGGCGAGCGATCTGACGGCCCACGCGGTGTACCTGCTCGCGCAGGGGGCGGAGCCGACGGGGCTGGTGGGGCTGCTCCGTTCGTACGCGTACGAGAACCGCACCCGGTACCACGAGCGCTGGCTCGGCGACCTCTGGACGTACGCCCACGACGCCTCGCCGGAGGCGTTCATGGCGCGGGGCTGGGACGAGTGCCTGGCCGTACTGGAACGGCTGGCGGCGGCGCTGCGTACGCCGTCGCCGGAGACGGATCCCTGCCTGGCGACGGGCGACGGATGGATCGCCGAGGAGGCGCTCGCGACCGCGCTGCTGTGCTTCCTGCAGTTCCCCGGCGAGCCGGTCACCGCGCTGCGACGGGCCGCGTGTACGAAGGGCGACTCGGACTCGATCGCCTGCCTGGCGGGAGCGTTCGCGGGAGCGCACCTGGGCGCGGCGGTGTGGCCCGCCGAGTGGGCGGAGCACATCGAGTACCGGAGTGAGCTGCTGTCCCTCGGCGCGCTCTGGGACGCCTGATCCATGAGCGTGTACGAGTAGCGTCTGCGCGCGGTCCGTCAGCGGGCTGAAGCGCGGCGGGTGCGGTGCAGGAAGTCCTCCACGCGGGGGCGGTTCGGCTCTGCCGGGAGGGGGCTCTTCGGCTCGGCCGCTTCCGCCTCCGCCGCCAGGACCTCCATCCGGCGCTCGACCTCCGGCCATGTCACCTCGCCGCGCTTGACCGCGAGCAGCCGCTCGCGGTCCTCGCCGACGTCGATCACCAGCTCGCCCGTGCGCAGCAGATCGCGGCAGCTCCCGAGGAGCCGCAGCAGGTGCATGGCGTGCTTCCAGCGCGGGGCGCCGTGCTGCCGTACGTCCGCCTCCAGCTTCTTGCGCTGACCGGCCGCGTACCGGGCGAACGTCTGGTGGGCCCGGCGGGAGAGGAACGCGTCGCGCAGGGCGAGCAGTTCGCGGCCGGTGGCGTCGACGTGCTCGACCAGCGGGGAGTGCAGGCACTCCAGGATGTTGGGGTTGGCGCGCAGGCCCAGCTCGCAGAAACGTTCCAGCTCCCAGGAGAACTGCTCGTCCGCCGGCCCTTCGACATGTGTCGGCGGCTTCTCGAAGCGCCAGTACAGCGGCGTCGGCGCGACGAAGACACCGCGCCGGTCCGTGTCGCTGCCGTCCGTCGCCAGGCCGAAGGCGCGCGAGCCCATCACGCAGGAGTAGACCGTGTGGTCGCGTATGAGGTCCTCGGGCGTGGGAGTGGCAGGCGGGGCGGCGGGCTCGGTCATGCTGCGGATTGTGCCGCAGTCAGGGCAGCCGGATCGAGCCACTTTCCACGGTGATCTGCCGCTGCGGGAGCGGCCTGCGGGCCGGACCGTTCGCGACCGAAGCGTCCGCGACCCGGAACTTGCTGCCGTGGCAGGCGCAGTTGATGGTGCCGCCCTCGACACTGGCGACGGTGCAGCCCTGATGGGTGCAGACCGCGGAGAAGGCCTTGAAGGTGCCCTCCTCCGGCTGCGTCACCACAATTTTCTCGCCCTCGAAGACCTTGCCGCCTCCCACCGGGATCTCCGAGGTCCCGGCGAGCGCCCGGCCGCCGGGCGGGTCCTCGGCGGGCGGCGAGTCCCCGGGCGGCTCCGAGGGCGCCGGCTCGGTCTCTTCGGTGCCCCCGCCGTTCTCGTCGCCGTTCCCGCCGCAACCGGCCGCCAGCGCACTGCCCGCCGCCCCGGCGGCGGCCGTGAGGACCGCCCGGCGGCTCGTAACCTTGCCCATCACATGCTCCTCAAGTCGTCTCATGTCCAGCCATGTGCCGGCGGCCCCGGCGCGAAGCAGCAGCATCTTCGCGCCGAACACCCCCAGGACGAAGCACCCGAGGAGCGAAACAGGCAGAGAGTGGCGTCCGTAGCCCGAACAGGCCCGTGAAAGCAGGCGGGGCTCCCGCCCAACTAGGCTGAATCATGCAGGGGCACAAGAGGTACGGAGCGAGGAGCACGACGTGGCAGTACGAGCGGTGCGTGGGGCCGTCCAGCTGGAGCGGGACGAGGCCGGGCACATGAACGAGCGGGTCGGCGAGCTGCTCGCGGCCATCCTGGAGCGCAACGGGCTCACCCCGGACGACCTCATCAGCGTCTGGTTCACGGCCACCCCCGATCTCCACAGCGACTTCCCGGCCGCCGCCGCGCGCAAGCTCGGCATCGTCGACGTACCGCTCATCTGCGCCCAGGAACTGGACATAGCGGGTGCCATGCCCCGTGTCGTACGGATCCTCGCGCACGTCGAGTCGGACCTGCCCAAGTCCTCCATCTCGCACATCTACCTCGGCGCCGCAGCCGCCCTCCGCAAGGACATCGCCCAGTGAGAACCGCCCTCGTCATCGGCACCGGCCTCATCGGCACCTCCGCGGCCCTCGCCCTCGCCGGGCGCGGCGTCGCCGTCCACCTCACCGACCACGACCCGGCGCAGGCCCACACCGCCGCAGCCCTCGGCGCCGGCACCGACGAGGCGCCCGAGGGGCCCGTCGACCTGGCCGTCGTCGCCGTACCGCCCGCGCACGTGGCCGCGACGGTGGCCGACGCCATGCGGCGCGGGCTCGCCCGCGCGTACATCGACGTCGCCAGCGTCAAGGGCGGACCGCGCCGCGAGCTGGAGGCGCTGGGCTGCGACCTCACGTCGTACATCGGTACGCACCCGATGTCCGGCAAGGAACGTTCCGGCCCGCTCGCCGCGACCGCCGACCTCTTCGAGGGCCGCCCCTGGGTCCTCACCCCCACCCGCGACACCGACACCGAGGTGCTCAACCTCGTGCTGGAGCTGGTCGCCCTGTGCCGGGCCGTCCCCGTGGTGATGGACGCGGACGCCCACGACCGTGCGGTCGCACTGGTCTCGCACACCCCGCAGCTCGTCTCCTCGATGGTCGCAGCGAGGCTCGCGGACGCGGACGAGACGGCGGTACGGCTGTGCGGCCAGGGGATCAGGGACGTCACCCGCATCGCCGCCTCCGACCCCCGGATGTGGGTCGAGATCCTCTCCGCCAACCCGGGCCCGGTGGCGGACGTACTCACCGGCGTCGCGGCCGACCTGGAGGAGACCGTCCAGGCGCTGCGGGCCCTGCAGTCCGCCGACGACGAGAAGCGCCGCAGCGGCGCCGACGGTATCGAGGACGTGCTGCGGCGCGGCAACACCGGCCGCGAGCGGGTGCCGGGCAAGCACGGCGCCGCCCCGTCGGCGTACGAGATCGTCGCCGTCCTCATCAGCGACCGTCCCGGCGAGCTGGCGAGGATCTTCGCCGACGCGGGGCGTGCGGGCATCAACATCGAGGACGTACGCATCGAGCACGCGACGGGCCAGCAGGCGGGCGTGGTCCAGCTCATGGTGGAACCGGCGGCCGCACCCGGGCTGACCGCGTCACTGCGGGAGCGGGGCTGGTCGATCCGCCAGTAGCCGGCTCCGCCGTCCGCCAGTGGCTCCGCCGGTAGCGGCCTCCAGGGTCCACGGCGGTGTCCGGTTTGTGGGGGCTTCGTATGGGCGTCGAGGGCGGGCCCGGGGACTCGGTAACCTTGTGTGGGGTCCGTTGGGCCTCCGCCCGCCCAAGCCCGTGTACCAGGAAGGTGTCCTACACCGTGGAAACCGCCGCCCGGACCGCCCCGGCAGCAGTGATTGTCGCCATCGACGGCCCCTCCGGCACGGGCAAGTCCAGCACCTCCAAGGCCGTCGCCGCCAAGCTCGGCCTGAGCTACCTGGACACCGGCGCCCAGTACCGGGCGATCACCTGGTGGATGCTGAACAACGGCATCGACGTCACGGACCCCGTCGCCATCGCGGACGCCGCGGGCAAGCCCGTGATCGTCTCCGGCACCGACCCGTCCGCCCCCACGATCACGGTGGACGGAATCGACGCCTCCGGGCCGATCCGCACCCAGGAGGTCACCTCCAAGGTGAGCGCCGTGAGCGCCGTGCCCGAGGTGCGCACCCTCATCACCGAGCTGCAGCGGTCCATCGCCAAGGGCGCCGGCCTCGGCATCGTCGTCGAGGGACGCGACATCGGTACGACCGTGCTGCCGGACGCGGACCTCAAGATCTTCCTGACCGCGTCTCCCGAGGCGCGCGCCGCCCGCCGGAGCGGCGAGCTCAAGGGCGCGGACGTGTCCGCGACCCGCGAGGCCCTGCTGAAGCGGGACGCGGCCGACTCCAGCCGCAAGACGTCGCCGCTCGCCAAGGCGGACGACGCGGTCGAGGTCGACACCAGCGACCTCACGCTGGAGCAGGTCATCGAGTGTGTCGTTACCCTGGTCGAGGGGAAGCGGGCCGCGAAGTGACCGCACCCACACTGCGTGGTGCGGCGGTCGGACGCGGCATCGGCATCGGCCTCATGTACGGGCTGTGGAAGCCCCGCGTCCTGGGTGCCTGGCGGGTGCCCATGAGCGGTCCGGTGATCCTCGCGGTGAACCACTCGCACATGATCGACGGTCCCATGCTGATGGGGACGGCCCCCAGGCCGGTGCACTTCCTGATCAAGAAAGAGGCGTTCGTCGGCCCCCTCGACCCGTTCCTGCGCGGAATCGGGCAGCTGAAGGTGGACCGTACGACCGCCGACCGCACGGCGATCTCCAACGCGCTGGGCGTGCTGGCGGACGGCGGGGTGCTGGGGATCTTCCCCGAGGGCACGAGGGGCGAGGGCGACTTCGCGTCGCTGCGCGCCGGGCTTTCGTACTTCGCCGTACGCAGCGGGGCGCCGATCGTCCCGGTGGCGGTGCTCGGCAGTACGGAGCGCCGCGGCCGGCTCATACGCGGGCTGCCGCCGCTGCGCAGCCGGGTGGACGTCGTCTTCGGTGACCCCTTCGAGGCCGGGGACGGCAGCGGACGGCGCACGCGCAAGGCGCTGGACGAGGCCACCGTACGTATCCAGGAGCGGCTGACCGCCCACCTGGAAAGTGCCAGGCGCTTCACCGGGCGCTAGGCGAGACTTGAGTAGTGGACCGCGCGAATCGGGTGGTCCATCGATGATGATGAACGAGGAACGGACTTCATGAACGACCAGATTCACTCCGGCGACGAGCACGGAGCACTTGGCGACGCCGAGTACGCGGAGTTCATGGAGCTCGCCGCGCAGGAGGGCTTCGACCCCGAAGAGGTCGAAGGCGCGATCGGCGAGGCCGGTCACGGCCCGCTGCCGGTCCTCGCCGTCGTCGGCCGCCCCAATGTCGGCAAGTCGACCCTGGTGAACCGCATCATCGGCCGCCGTGAGGCCGTCGTCGAGGACAAGCCCGGCGTCACCCGTGACCGCGTCACCTACGAGGCCGAGTGGGCCGGACGCCGCTTCAAGATCGTCGACACCGGCGGCTGGGAGCAGGACGTCCTCGGCATCGACGCGTCCGTCGCCGCCCAGGCGGAGTACGCGATCGAGGCCGCCGACGCGGTCGTCTTCGTCGTCGACTCCACGGTCGGCGCGACCGACACCGACGAGGCCGTCGTACGGCTGCTGCGCAAGGCCGGCAAGCCCGTGGTGCTCTGTGCCAACAAGGTCGACGGCCTGAGCGGCGAGGCGGACGCGGCCTCGCTGTGGTCGCTCGGTCTCGGCCAGCCCCACCCCGTCTCCTCGCTGCACGGCCGCGGCACCGGCGACATGCTGGACGCCATCCTGGAGGCCCTGCCGGAGGCCCCGGCCCAGTCCTTCGGTCTGGCCACCGGCGGCCCGCGCCGTATCGCGCTCATCGGCCGCCCGAACGTCGGCAAGTCGTCGCTGCTGAACCGGGTGGCGAACGAGGACCGCGTCGTCGTCAACGAGGTCGCGGGCACCACGCGCGACCCGGTCGACGAGCTGATCGAGCTCGGCGGCATCACCTGGAAGTTCATCGACACGGCCGGCATCCGCCGCCGCGTTCACCTCCAGGAGGGCGCGGACTACTACGCCTCGCTGCGTACCGCCGCCGCTGTCGAGAAGGCCGAGGTCGCGGTCGTACTGATCGACGCCAGCGAGTCCATCAGCGTGCAGGACCAGCGCATCATCACGATGGCCGTCGAAGCGGGCCGCGCGCTGGTCATCGCGTACAACAAGTGGGACACCCTCGACGAGGAGCGCCGCTACTACCTGGAGCGCGAGATCGAGACCGAGCTCGCCCAGGTCGCGTGGGCGCCGCGGGTGAACGTCTCGGCTCAGACCGGCCGTCACATGGAGAAGCTGGTCCCGGCGATCGAGACCGCGCTGGCAGGCTGGGAGACGCGCATCCCGACGGGCAGGCTCAACGCCTTCCTCGGCGAGATCGTCGCCTCCCACCCGCACCCGGTCCGCGGCGGCAAGCAGCCCCGCATCCTCTTCGGTACCCAGGCCGGAGCCAAGCCGCCGCGGTTCGTGCTCTTCGCCTCCGGCTTCCTGGAGGCCGGTTACCGGCGCTTCATCGAGCGCCGGCTGCGCGAGGAGTTCGGCTTCGAGGGCACGCCGATCCACATCTCGGTGCGGGTGCGCGAGAAGCGCGGCCGCAAGAAGTGACGCGGACAGGCCCTGGGCCGAGTGCCTAGAAGCCCCGACGGGGAGCGGGCGGCAGCGCGGCCGGGAAGCGATTCCCGGTGTGCTGCCGCCCGTTGCTGTGGGGGGTGGTGCTGCTGTCGCTGCTCGTGACGCGCCAGAAGCCGGTGTGGCCGCCGTGCGTTCCCTGACCGGTGTGACTCGTGGAGCCCTGGCCGTGGCGCGGCCCGGCGAAGCCCGTGAACCCCAGTTCCTCCTCGCCGCTGCGGTCGCCGGGCAGCGCCCGGAAGGACCTGCGGTACTCCAAGTAGAGCGCGTCGTAGATCGGGGTGTGCGAGGGTTCGGCCCGGGTCTCCCGCGAGGGACGCATCGCGGGGATCGGGCTCTGGTACGGCTGATGGCGTGGGGGGTCGTATGAGTGCACGTATGTGCCAACGACCCCAGCGCCCGTCGGATGCGGGCCGAGCAGGGGATTCCCTGCTCGGCGGGGGTGAGCGGTGCGCAGGGACCCGTCGTAAGGCCCGTGCCCGTCAGGTGCCGGCCAGCGGCATGGCGGCGGCGGCCAGCACGCCACGGGCGGCGGCCCGCTCCAGCGCGCTGCGCAGCAGGTCCTCACGCGGCTGCTGGCCGATCGAACCGGCGGGCGCGGTGTAGACGAGGACGGTGCTCGACTTGTTGGCCGCTGTCCGCCAGCCATCGGTGACCTGGAGCGGCTGGTGGGCCTGCCACCAGGAGACCGGGCTGCCGCCGGCGGCCCCGGGCTGGAGTACGGCGTGCAGCTGGCCCATGGCGAGCAGGACCGACCAGCCGGGCAGCGGAGCGGGCACCTGGTTCATGTCGGTGACCGGCCGGAAGCCCTGCTCGGTGACGAGCGCGAGGAACTCGTCGGTGGTGCCGCCGGAACCGGGGCGGGCGACGGGGCCGCTCGGCTCGACCACCAGCGCCGGGTGCAGCCGACCGTTGATCAGTACGAGGCCGCTGGTGATCCCGAGCACGGCCTGGTCGGGCGAGCCGCCGAATTTCTCGGCGCCGGGGAGGTCGGGGGCGCCGCCCGTGATGCTGCGTACGGCGCCCTGGAGCTGCTCCTCCGCCACCTGGACGACCTGCGAAGGAATACAGGTGGCGTGGGCGAACGCGAGCACGGCGGTTTCGTCGCCGACGAAGAGCACGGTGCTCGTGCGCTCCAGTTCGGAGTCGCCCTGGGTGCGGCAGGAGGTGCAGTCGTAGTTGCCCGGGGCGTTCTCGCCGGCGAGCAGACGGTCGGCTTCTTCGTTGCCGATCTCGGCGCGTACGTCGTCGCTGACGTCGAGCATGCGCGGCACGGGGACTCCTCGGACTCGGTGCGGGTGCCGGGCGGTTCCCGGCTCGTCAAGAAGACAACGGGTGATCTGTCGCCGGGGTCACGCGTAGAGGGGAACGGAATCGAACTCGTCGGCCGGGTCGGCGCCCTTCGGCGCCCGGTTGATGTACCGTCCGCCGACCGGGTGGGGCTTTCCCTGTCCGCCGCGCGGCACGTGAGCCGGTGCGAAGGCGATGCTTAGCGTGGCGCGATGCCGAAGCTGCCGCAGTCCCGCTGCCTGCCGGTCGCCCTGCTCGCCGTACTGCTGGCCCTCTGCCCGACGGGCGCGCGGGCCGCTGTCCCGACGGGCGCCCAGGCCGCGCCACTGCCGCCCGCGCCACCGACGCCCGTGCCCGGTCCCGGCACGCCGTCGGTGGGCGGCTGCGTCGCGGACGAGTGGCCCTGGGGCTGCCTCGCCGAGTGCGAGAGCGGCGGTGACTGGCACATCAACACCGGGAACGGTTACTACGGCGGACTGCAGTTCCGGCAGTCGACATGGGCGGAGCACGGCGGGCTCGCGTACGCCCCGCGCGCCGACCTCGCCACCCGCGCGGAGCAGATCAAGGTCGCGGAGAAGGTGCTCGCCACCCAGGGGTGGAAGGCGTGGCCCGCCTGCTCCAAGCGCTACCACCTCGTCGGCCGGATGCATGTGGTGCAGGCCGGTGACACGCTCGCCTCGATCGCCCGCCGCTACCGGGTGCGGGGCGGCTGGAAGGCGCTCCATCAGGCCAACGCGGAGGTGATCGGCCGCGACCCGGACCGGATCCGTACCGGGACCATGCTCGTCATTCCGTCGGCGACGGGCGGGACTGCGCGTACCGCGGTTCTGACGCCTCTCCGCTGAACACCACTGCTCCGCGGCGCAGTTCATGCACGAAGACGGGGAGCCGCGTCGTCCGGCTCAGCAGAGCGGGCGGCAGTCTCTGCTCCGCCAGCACGACCGTCGTGGTGGGGGCGAGTGCGGCGAGCAGTTCGTACGTACGGGCGGCCATCGGGGGCGACATGCCCTGCGTGGGTTCGTCGAGGAGGACCACGCGGGCGCGGGACAGGAACGCGCGGGAGACCGCCAGCATCCGCTGCTCGCCACCGGAGAGGGTTCCCGCGCGGCGGGGGAGGAGGGCGCGCAGCGCCGGGTAGGCGGTGAGCGCCGGAGTGATGTCGTCTCCTGGTGCGGCGAGTGGTACGGCGAGGGCGAGTTCGAGGTTCTCCGCGACGGTGAGGGACGGGTGGACGGCGTGCCCGTCCGGTACGAAGCACAGGCCGCGGCGGGCGCGGTCGTGGGCGCGCAGGCGGGTGACGTCCGTGCCGCGCCACAGGACCTGGCCGCCGGCGAGGGGCACCGTACCGGCGAGGGCGCGCAGGACGGTTGTACGGCCGGAACCGTTGCGGCCGAGCAGGACGGTGGGGGCGCCGCCCGCCGGGACGGGGAGGTCCACCCCGTGCAGGGCCTCCAGGGGGCCGTAGCGGACGCGGGCGCGGCGGAGTTCGATCTCGATGCTCATGGCGTGATGCGCCCTGCCGTCATGGTGTGCACGGTGTGGGCGATGTCCGCGACCAGGTCGAGGTCGTGCTCGACGACGAGCACGGCCATGCCGTCGGCCGCGAGTGCGGCCATGACGCGGGCCAGGCGCTGCGCCTCGGCGGTGTCGAGCCCGGCGGCGGGCTCGTCGAGGAGGAGCGTGTGCGGGCGTCCCGCGAGCGCCCTGCCGAGCTCCACGCGGCGCAGGGTGCCGGTGGGGAGGGCGGCGGCTCGGTGGTGGCGGACGGGGCCCGCGAGGTCCAGGAGGCGCAGTACGGCTTCCAGGGCGGTGGGGTCGCCGTGTCGCACGTGGCCCTGCTCGGCGCCGAGCGCGACGTTCTCCTCGACGGTGAGGGAGGGGAAGACGGCGAGCTCCTGGAAGGTTGTGGCGATGCCGAGGCGGGTGCGGGTGTGTGGGGGTGTGCGGGTGATGTCCGCGCCGTTCAGCTCCACCCGGCCGGAGTCGGGGCGCAGGGTGCCGCTCAGGCAGTGGAAGAGGGTGCTCTTGCCGGCTCCGTTGGCACCGACCAGTGCGGTCACGCGGCCGGGCTCGACGGTGAGGTCGACGCCGTCGAGGGCGGTGTACGCGCCGTAGCTGAGGCGTAGGGCGTGGGCGGTGAGGGGGGCTCGGGGTGAGCCGCCCCGCCGCCGCCTCTCCCTGGCTGCGGGCCCGCTGCGCGGGGCCTTCCCCGACCCACCCCTCCCCGCAGCGACACTTTGCGGCTCCGCCGCGTGGGGGCTCCGCCCCGGACCCCGGTCCTCAAACGCCGGACGGGCTGGAAATTGCGGCGTAGCCGAGGAAGCAGGGCGTGCTGGGGGAGCAGTGGCTGGTGGGGGAATCAGGCCGTCCGGGGGGTGAGGGTGCCGTCGCCGGGGGGTTCGGGGGCCGGGGGTTTGATCGCGGTGGGGGAACGGTGGTCTGGTCGGCCAGGGGTGGCGGCCCAGCAGCACCGCCAGTACGCCGATCAGCGCTGCCGCCGCGCCTCCCCCGACACCCGCGTCCACGCCCACCAGGAGCGCCGCCGCCGCGCACGCGCCCAGGAGGTTGTCGGCGCCCAGGACCACCACGGCCGCGAACCACAGCAGCGCGCGCACCGGGTCGTACGCCGCCGGGTCGAACGCGCGCAGGCCCAGGCCCAGCATGCCGCCGCCCAGGGCGGCCAGCGCCGCGCCCGTGACGAAGGTGAGGAGCTTCAGGGCGGGGACGGGGACGCCCGCCGCCGACGCACCCGTCTCGTGGTCGCGCATCGCCGCCAGCGCGCGGCCCGTGCGGCCACGGCGCAGCGCCGCCACCGACAGGAGGGCGGCGGCCAGCAGGGTCAGTTCCAGGGCGTAGTACACGCGGTCGGAGTGGAAGCCGGCCGGGCGGTCCAGGCCGAGGCCGGCCGTGGCGTACGGCTGCGCGAAGACGAAGCGGCTCACCGCGACGCCGAACGCGAGGGTGGTGAGGGCCAGGGCGAGGCCCCGGCGCCCGATCGCCGGCCAGCCGAGCAGTACGCCGAGCGGGGCCACGAGCACCACCGCGACGGCCAGCGCCGGGAGTTCCGGCATGGGCGGCAGGCCGGGGAAGCGGCCCGCCGCCAGGAGCGCGGTGAAGAGGGCGCCCAGACCGGCGTACGCCGCCTGGCCCAGGGAGATCTGACCGCCCCGGCCCGTCACCACCACCAGCGAGAGGAGGATCACCGCCAGTGCCGGGACCTGGACGGACGTCTGGAGGTCGGAGCCCGCGAAGCCGAACGGGAGGAGGAAAAGGACGCCCGCCACCAGCCACGCGACCGGCGGCGTGGGCGGGAGGGCGGGGGCGGGGGCCGAGGTGCTGGGCAGCGCGGCGCGGGTGTCCGTCACGGGCACCGTCAGGGCCGCGATCAGCAGCGCCACCACGAAGAGGTTCGCGCCGACCGCCTGGACCAGCGGCTCGGCCCAGGCGGA
Source organism: Streptomyces sp. ISL-99 (assembly GCF_018614005.1). Classification (NCBI taxonomy): domain Bacteria; kingdom Bacillati; phylum Actinomycetota; class Actinomycetes; order Kitasatosporales; family Streptomycetaceae; genus Streptomyces; species Streptomyces sp. ISL-99. The sequence goes on along the minus strand of NZ_JAGGPC010000058.1, from coordinate 28,005 downwards.
CGACGGGTGCACACGCGTCAACTGCGCCTGCGCCACCCCGATCGCCAGCGCCGCGCCCACCGCGACCGGCAGGCTCCGCATCCGCGCCAGCACCGCCACCGCGATCACCTCGACGACGAGGAGGGGCAGCCCGTAGGGGTCCAGGCGTACGTACAGAGCGAGGAGTACGCCCGTCAGTCCGGCCGTGAACGAGCCGAACGCCCAGCCCGCCGCCGCCACCCGGTCCGTGTCCGTCCCGCCCAGCGCGGCCAGCGGACGGTTGTCGACGACCGCCCGCAGCTCCCGCCCGAACCGCGTCCACCGCGTGACCGCGTCGACGAGGGCGGCGAGGACCAGTACCGCCGCCAACTGCGCCCACGGGTCGCCGGAGAGCAGCACGGGCGCGTCCGCGCGGGCTCCCGTGCCCCACAGCAGCGCCGCGCCGCCGACGAGGAGGACGAATACGCCGATCGAGGCCACCAGGGTCTGCGCGGGACCGCTGCCGAGGACCGCCAGCGGCCGGAACACCGCGCGGTCCAGCAGCAGTCCGATGCCGGGCGCGACCACCACCAGCGTCACGGCGGCCGCGAGGGGCAGTGGCCAGTCCCATTCCACGGCCAGTTGGCGCAGTACGTACGCGCAGACCATGGCGATCGCGCCGTGCGCCAGGTTCAGCACGCCGGTCGCGCGGTAGGTGACGATCAGTCCGATGCCGGTGAGCGCCGCCGCGCTGCCGACGGCGAGCCCCGCCAGCGTGAGGTCGTAGGTCAGCGACGACACCGTGTCAGGCCTCGGGGGAGGATGCGGGCGGTCCGGGTTCGCAGACCGGACAGAGGCCAAGACCGGACGGGTCGTCGGGCGGCGCGGCGCCCGGTTTGCCGGTGACGAGCGGGCAGTCGGGCCGGTGGAGCAGCGTCCCGCCGGGGACCCGCACGAGAGGGCCTTCCGCGGACGGCGGCGGCGTGGGTGCTCCTTCCAACGGCTCCGCCCCGGCGTCCGTGTCCGTCTCGGTGTCGTCCGTGGCCGCCGGCCCCCGGTCGCCGCGCGCGAGGAGCACCGCACCGGCGACGATCAGCGCCGCACCGGGCACCGTGCAGGAGGCGATGTACGGGAGCTGCCGCTCCGCGAAGCGCTCGCCGGACACCCCGTACCACCCGGTCACGCAGAGCACGGCCCCGCAGACCAGCGCCGCCAGGCCCGCCCACAGCAGCGGGCGCCGGACAGGGTGCGGCACGGGGCGCGGCGGCCTGTCGTCGCGCGGTCGCGTCCTGTGCACCGGTACCCCCTCAAGGCACTTGTCGGGCTGTACGGGCCTGCCCTTCGTGGCGATACGTTGCACTATGCCCCGAAGCGTCAGACCCTGGAAGCATCGGGCCGAACGGCCCGATCGGACACCCGGTGGTGAGCCAGATGGTCCTCAGCAGACAGGGCAGACACAGCAGATACGGCAGGCACCCTCGAACAGCGGCCTGGGCGGCCGCCGCCATGCTGATCCTGGTACCCGCTGCCGCCGCGTGCGGGGACGACAACGACGCCCCCGAGGCACCGCCGCGTTCCCCCGCCGTCGGCACCAGCCCTCCGGCGATCCCGGAGCGGGACGCGCCCGCCGACCCCGCGGCGGCCAGGGCGGCGGTCGAGAAGAGCTGGAAGACGTTCTTCGACCCCAAGGCGTCGGTGGAGACCAAGGCGAAGGTGCTGCAGAACGGCGAGCGGATGCGCTCCCTGTTGACCGCCTTCGCCGATGACCCGAACGCCAAGAGGTCCTCGGTGGACGTCAAGGACGTGAAGTTCACCTCCGCCACCGAGGCGGATGTGACGTACGACCTGCTCGTCGGTGGACAGCCCGCGCTGCCCGACAGCAAGGGCACCTCCGTCCTCCAGGGCGACGTGTGGAAGGTCTCCGTCAAGACCCTGTGCGCGCTGGTCCAGGTCAGCGGCAATGCGCCTGTCCCTCCGGGCTGCTGAATGCCTGCTGTTCGCGGCGCTCCTCCTGCTGAGCGCCGCGTGCGGCAGCAGGCTGCCCGAGCGCGACTTCGAGGGCCGCCGCAGCGCCCCGCCGCCCGCCCGGAAGGCCGAGCCGGTACGTATCGGCATCATCACCAGCGCCACCAGCCCGGTCGGCGGCGCGGCGTTCACCGGACCGAGGGACGGCGCCCTGGCCTACTTCGACGCGCTCAACGCGGGCGGCGGCATCGACGGCCGCAAGGTCGAGGTGTTCACCTGCGACGACGGCGGCAGCGGCGTCGGCAACAACGACTGCGTGCACCGGCTCCTCGACGAGCGGAAGGTCTTCGCGCTGGTCGCGACGACGGCCCTGGAGTACGCGGGCGCCCCGCGCGTCGCCGCCGCGGGCGTCCCCGACATCGGCGGCCAGCCCATCGGTCCGGCGTACGACACCTACCCCCACCTGTACGGGATCTACGGCAGCGACGCCCCGCGCACCGGGGGCGAGCCGGGCTGGAACGGCACGCTCTACGGCGGCACCGAGGTCTACCGCTACTTCAAGCGCGAGCACGGCGCGCGCACCGCCGCCGTGGTCTCCTACAACCAGGCCGCGTCGGCGGCGTACGCTCGGCTGGTCACCAAGGGCCTGCGGGCCGAGGGCTACCGGGTCGTCACGGAACAGGTCGACTTCGCCCTGCCCAACTTCCGTGCTGTCGCGGCGGACCTCAAGGACCGCGGGGCGGACCTGGTCTTCGACGCGATGGACACGCACGGCAACGTTCAGCTGTGCGAGGCGATGGACGCGGTCGGCGTCGGGATCACCGCCAAGGTCACCAATGTGCAGAACTGGTCGTCCGCCGTTCCCGAGGACTTCAGGAACGCGCCACGCTGCCGCAACACGCAGTGGGCCACCGGATCCAGCCGCAACTACGACGACGTGGGCCATCCGGCCGTACGGGAGTTCCGCGAGGCGATGCGCGAGGCGGGGAAGGACCGGGAGCTCTCCCAGTGGCAGTTGGAGGGCTGGGCGGCCGCGATGTGGTTCACGGACGCCGCCAAGTCGTGCGGACGGGCGCTCACGCGCGCGTGCGTCGAGGCGTACCTGAACCGCGAAGAGCCGTACACCGCGCGCGGACTGCTGCTTCCCGTGTCGTACGAGCGACGGGCCGAGCCGCCCGCGTCGCGGCACACGTGCCTGTCGGTGGCGCGGTGGCGGGACGGGGCCGGATGGGTGACGCAGGGGGGTGACATGACGCGCAACTGCTTCACCGTTCCGCAGCTTCCCTACCGGCCCTGATGCGTAGAACGGCGGTTTGGTTGCCTGCTTGTGCTATCGATGTCACAACCGTATTAGAACGATTTGATGCGACCCAGAGCAATCGGTTTCAGCCCAGTACAGTCCATTTCTGTAAGCAGGCGGACAAGATCGGTCCGCTGAAGATCTGGGGGTCTCGTCGGCGTATGCACATCTCTTTCCTGCTCCACAACGCGTACGGCATCGGCGGGACGATCCGTACGACGTTCAACCTCGCCCAGGCGCTGGCCGAGCAGCACGACGTCGAGATCGTCTCGGTCTTCCGCCACCGCGACGAGCCGGCGATGGGCGCGCCCGCCGGCGTACGCCTGGACTACCTGGTGGATCTGCGGAAGAAGAGCCACGGATACGACGGTGACGACGAGCGGTTCGCGCTCCCCGCCAAGGTGTTCCCGGCGGGCGACGGCCGCCACAAGCAGTACAGCCGCCTCACCGACGCCCGTATCGCCACGCACCTGAAGTCCACGGAGGCGGACGTCGTCGTCGGCACCCGCCCCGGACTCAACGTGCACATCAGCCGGCAGACCAGGCGCGGCCCGGTGCGGGTCGGCCAGGAACACCTCACGCTCGCCGGTCACAGCTACCGGTTGCGCCGCGAACTGAGCCACCGTTACGGCCTGCTGGACGCCGTCACCACCGTCACCGAGGCCGATGCCCACGCGTACCGCACCCGCCTCAAGCTGCCGGGCGTACGGATCGAAGCCGTGCCCAACAGCGTGCCCGCGCCGCTCGTCGCCCCGGCCGACTCCAGCGCCAAGTGGGTCGTCGCGGCGGGCCGGCTCCACAAGGTCAAGCGGTACGACCTGCTGATCAAGGCCTTCGCGAAGGTCGTCACCGCCCGGCCCGACTGGCGGCTGCGCATTTACGGCAGCGGCGACGCGAGCGGCAACGAGAAGAACGCCCTGCACGCCCTCGTCGCCGAACTCGGGCTCCACAACCACGTCTTCCTGATGGGACCGGCCAGCCCCATCGAACCCGAGTGGGTCAAGGGCTCGATCGCCGCGGTCACCTCCGACCACGAGTCCTTCGGCATGACCATCGTCGAAGCGATGCGCTCCGGACTGCCGGTCGTCTCCACCGACTGCCCGCACGGACCCGGCGAGATCATCACCGACGGATCCGACGGACGGCTGGTGCCGGTCGGGGACACCGACGCGGTCGCCGACGCGCTTCTCGGACTGATCAACGACGACGAGCTGCGGCGCGCCATGGGCGCGGCCGCGCTCGAAAGCTCCGCCCGCTTCGATCCGGGACTCGTCGCCGAGCGCCACGAGGCACTGTTCACCGAACTGGTCTCGCGCGGCTCCCACGGCCGCTCCCGCAGCCGGACCCACGACGCGCTGTACCTGGCCCGGGGAGCGGTGCTCGACGGGGCGTACTCCCTCCGCTACAAGGCCGCCTCCGTGCTCCGGAAAGGGCAGACCGCATGACCAGCACCTCGACCCGCACGGAGCCGCCGCGCGCCGACTGCATCGCGGACTCCGCGGGCGGCATCACCTTCGACATCGTGGGGGACGCGTCGCCGGGCGCCGTGCTCGTACTGCGGCGGCGCGGCGGGAAGACGGCCGCGGACGTCATGCGGCTGCCGCTCACGCCCGCCGGGGAGGGCCGGCTGCGCGCAGTGCTGCCGAGCACGGTCGAGATACCGGAGGGGCGTTGGGACGCCTTCACCACGCACGGGGACGAGGACGCCGGGGAACAGCGCATCGAGCCCGGCATCAGGGACCTGCGCTCGCTCGTCGACCGTGCCCCCGACCCCGGGCGCGCCCAGGTCGCGGTACGCATCCCGTACCCGACGCTCGACGGCAAGCTCGCGGTGCGCTGCTGGCTGCGCGCGCCGCACGCGGAGGCCGGGACCCTCACCTTCGCGCGGGGTGAGATGACGCTGGAGGGGCGGCTGTACGGCACCGGGCCCGGCGGCGGCGCGATGGTCGTCGAGGCCAGGCTGCGCGGCGCGAAGAAGGACGTGTACCGGGCGCCGGTGACGGTCCGGGACGACGGCACGTTCACCTTCACCCTGGAGTACGAGCCGCTGGCCGAGGGGCGCGGCGACGAGCAGCGGCTGTGGGACCTGTGGCTGTGCCCGGCGGACGCGGAGCCCGGACAGGCGGCCGGGATACGCGTCGGGCGCATCCTGGACGACGTGTGGGACAAGAAGGGCGTCTTCCGCTACCCGGTCCTGCCGGTCCAGGGCCCGAAGGTGACCCGGCCGACCACGGCGTACCCGTACTTCACCGTCGACAACGACCTCAGCGTGCGGCTCGACACCGCGAAGCAGGAGCCGGAGCAGGGACAGGAGCAGGGGCAGAAGTAGAGCAGAACGGCCAGGGCTTGAGGACACTGGCTGTCCGCGAGCCCTGGCAGACTCGCCTCCATGTTGGAGACCTCGGCACGTCTGCTGCGCCTGCTCTCGCTGCTCCAGGCCCACCGCGAATGGCCGGGCCCGGACCTGGCCGAGCGGCTCGGCGTCACCCCGCGCACCGTGCGCCGCGACGTCGACCGGCTGCGCGAGCTCGGCTACCCCGTCAACGCCAGCCCCGGCACGGGCGGCGGCTACCAGCTCGGCGCGGGCGCCGAACTGCCGCCGCTGCTGCTCGACGACGAGGAGGCCGTGGCCGTCGCGGTCGGGCTGCGCACCGCCGCCGGACAGGGCATCGAGGGCATCGGCGAGACGTCCGTACGCGCGCTGGCCGAGCTGGAACAGGTGCTGCCGAACCGGCTGCGCCGCCGCGTCGGCGCGCTCAACGCCTTCACCGTCCCCATGCTGCGCGGCCCTGGGGCGGCCACCGTCGACGCCTCGGTGCTGACCGAACTGGCCAACGCCTGCCGGGACAGCGAGCGGCTGCGCTTCGAGTACCGCGACCACGGCGGCAGTTCCACCCGCAGGACCGTCGAGCCGCACCGCCTGGTGTGCACCGAGCGCCGCTGGTACCTCGTCGCCTGGGACCTGGACCGCTCGGACTGGCGTACGTTCCGGGCGGACCGGATCACCCCCACGCCCCCGCACGGCCCGCGCTTCGTCCCGCGCGATCCCCCGGCCGAGGACCTCGCGGCGTACGTCTGCGAGGGCGTGTCCACCGGGGCGTACGCCGCGACGGCGGTGGTCCGGCTGCTGGCGCCCCTGGAGGAGGCGCGGCAGGCGGTCTCGCCGAGCGACGGCGTCCTCGAAGCCGTCGACGAGCACAGCTGTCTGCTGCGCACCGGGGCTGCGAGCCTCGACGAGCTGGTCATTCACATCATGCTGAGGGGCTTCGACTTCGAGGTGGTCGAGCCGCCGGAGCTCACGGAGCGGATCCGGTGGGCCCGTGATCTCCTCGCGCGCTCTCTGGATCGAGGGGCGCGGGCTTGACCTGGGTGGCCCGCTGGAGCGCCGCGAACTCGGGGTGGTGCAGGTCGAAGGCGGGCGACTCGGAGCGGATGCGGGGGAGGGTGACGAAGTTGTGGCGCGGCGGCGGGCAGGAGGTCGCCCACTCCAGCGAACGGCCGTAGCCCCACGGATCGTCGACGCCGACCTTCGTCCCGTACTTCGCCGTCTTCCAGAGGTTGTAGAGGAACGGCAGCGTGGACAGGCCGAGCAGGAACGCGCCGATGGAGGAGACGGTGTTGAGGAGCGTGAAGCCGTCGGCCGCCAGGTAGTCGGCGTACCGGCGCGGCATTCCCTCGGCGCCCAGCCAGTGCTGGACCAGGAACGTGGTGTGGAAGCCGATGAAGAGCGTCCAGAACTGGATCTTGCCGAGCCGCTCGTCGAGCATCTTGCCGGTGAACTTCGGCCACCAGAAGAAGAAACCGGCGAAGGTCGCGAAGACGACCGTGCCGAAGACGACGTAGTGGAAGTGCGCCACCACGAAGTACGAGTCGGTGACGTGGAAGTCCAGCGGCGGTGAGGCGAGGATGACGCCGGTCAGGCCGCCGAAGAGGAAGCTCACCAGGAAGCCGACGGCCCACAGCATCGGCGTCTCGAAGGAGAGCGAGCCCTTGAGCATCGTCCCCGTCCAGTTGAAGAACTTCACTCCGGTCGGGACGGCGATGAGGAACGACATGAAGGAGAAGAAGGGCAGCAGCACCGCGCCCGTCGCGAACATGTGGTGCGCCCAGACGACCAGCGAGAGCCCGGTGATGGCCATGGTCGCGCCGACCAGCATCACGTAACCGAAGATCGGCTTCCGCGAGAAGACCGGGATGATCTCGGTGATGATGCCGAAGAACGGCAGCGCGATGATGTAGACCTCCGGATGGCCGAAGAACCAGAAGAGGTGCTGCCACAGCAGCGCCCCGCCGTTCTCGGCCTCGAAGACCATCGACCCGAACCGCCGGTCCGCCTCCAGGACCAGCAGCGCGGCCGCCAGCACGGGGAAGGCGACCAGCACCAGGATCGAGGTGAACAGGACGTTCCAGGTGAAGACCGGCATACGGAACATGGTCATGCCGGGGGCGCGCATCCCGATGATGGTGGTCAGGAAGTTGACCGCGCCGAGGATCGTGCCGAAGCCGGAGAGCGCCAGGCCCATGATCCACAGGTCGGCGCCGATGCCGGGGGACCGCTCCAGGCCACTGAGCGGGGCGTACGCGAACCAGCCGAAGTTCGCCGGGCCGCTCGGGACGAGCAGCGAGCCGAGGACGATGAGGCCGCCGAAGAGGAACAGCCAGTACGAGAGCATGTTCAGCCGGGGGAACGCGACGTCGGGCGCGCCGATCTGGAGCGGCATGATCTCGTTGGCGAAGCCGGCGAAGGTCGGCGTCGCGAAGAGCAGCAGCATGATCGTGCCGTGCATCGTGAAGGCCTGGTTGAACTCGTTGTTGCTCATCAGCTGGAGCCCCGGCCTGGCCAGCTCGGCGCGCATCATCAGCGCCATCAGCCCGGCCACCAGGAAGAAGACGAACGACGTGATCAGGTAGAGATGCCCGATCTTCTTGTGGTCCGTGGTCGTCAGCCAGTCCACGGCCACGCGGCCGGGCTGCCGCTGCCGTCCGGGCCCCGCGACCGCCGCGGCGGTGTCCGTCTCCGTTCCCATCGCTTTGCTCCCCTCGGGCTTCAGGTAGCAGGCTGCGGACACATGATGCTCGCGTCGGCCCCCGGTCCGACAGGGTGCGTACGTGGCCGGATACGCCTTCGGGGCTGCGGCATGCACGCTGCCCGGTGCGGATTCTGTGGCGAAAACGTGAATTGGCGACGGCCCGTCAGCTTTCATCGGCGGACCCGCCGGGTGAATAGCGGGGGAGCGCCGTCAGGGGCGCCGGGAATGAATTAAGAACCTGCTATTGCGTGATCATTCCAGAGGCGTGCAATTAACTTCCACGGGTACCCGACTGCCCTTTCGGGTGAAGGAGTTCATGCCAAACGCCTGTCGTGATCCTGTGACACAAGTGTGACCGCTGAGGTATCTGGGGCGGTGACACACAGCTCGGACCCCCACGCTTCCTTCCCCGCCCCCGGCGGCCTACCGTGAGTCCCATGGCACCTCTACCTACCCCTTCCGAACAGCCCGACGACGCCCCTGAGGCGTACGTCGGCCTCGAAGCGACCAGCGCCGAGCGGCTGGCCCGAGAGCGGGGCTGGACCACCGTCAGGGCGCTTCCGCCGGGCTCGATCATCACCATGGAGTACCTGGTGGGCCGCCTCAACTTCGAGGTCAAGGACAACACCGTCATCCGCTGCTGGAAGGGCTGACCGGACGCGACCGAAGCCGGACACGACCCACCCGGACACGACGAAGGCCCCGGCGGGCTCTCATGGGAGCCGCCGGGGCCTTCGTCGTGCGGGGTGAGGCCTGTGCGTACCGTCCCCGCGTCCTGCGGGCGGGTCAGCCGCCGGCCACCGGCCGGGGCGACGAGCCGGGGCGCGCCGCGCCCGTACGGTCGGCGTGCGGCGGGCGGCGGCCGCCCGCCGGTGTGACGGCGACCCGCTCCGGGCGGACCGGGTGGGGCCGCTGCGCGAGGTGAACGGCGGTCCTCGTGCTGCCCGTGGAGCGGCCACTGCCCGCGCCCACCGGCTCGCGGGCCGGCTTGTCGGCCTGAGCGGTGCTGCGGGCGGTGGGGTGGCGCTGCGGGAACAGGGCCGGGGACAGGCGGCCGCCGGCCGGTGCGGGCCGCGTGGCGCCGAGCCTGCGACGTGCCCGCCAGGCCTCGCGCACCGCGAAGACCCAGGCTTCGGTGCGGCCGATCAGCGGCTCGAACCAGGGCAGGCTCAGCAGGATCAGCAGCCCCGCCGCCCAGCCGAGCAGCACGTCGCTCACCCAGTGCGTGCCCAGGTACACGGTGGTCGCGCCGACGCCCAGGGCGACGACGGCGGAGAGCACCGAAAGCCAGCGCCTGGCCCTCGGGGTGGTGGCCAGGTAGGCCAGGATGCCCCAGGTGACCACGGCGTTGGCGGTGTGACCGGAAGGAAATATATCGCCGCCCGCGAACATCTCGGCCGAGCCGATCTCCGTCGCGTAGTGCGGACCGAGGCGGCCGAGGCCGAGCTTGACCGCGCCCACCGTCACGTTCAGCAGGAGGAGCGAGGCGCCCAGCGTCAGCAGCGGGCGCAGTGTGTGCTGGCGCCAGGAGCGCCAGCCGAGCCAGGCCGCCACCATCACGGCGGTGGGGCCGCGCTGCCCGAGCACCACGAAGTAGTCCAGGAAGGCATGGAGTTGTGGCCACTGCTCGTACGGCCGGAACAGCATGACCTTCCAGTCGAGGGCCACCAGCCAGGACGTGATCAGCACGGCCCAGACGATGGCGATGTAGAACGCCAGCGTCGAACCGAAGAGAGCCGTACGGGTACGGCTCATCCCGGGGATCTCTATCTTCGGCGGCTCCGGTTCCCGGTCCAGCCGGGCAAAGATTCGGTCGGTACGCACTGAATCGACGTTACAGCGGGTGAGTGAGAAGCCCGGCCCATCCGGCACCTTTGTGATGACGATGTGATGTGGGGTGTGTCTCATCGAGAGCCTGATTTCAGGCCGTTCGGGAATGCGTGGCGGCCGGATGCGCAATTCATTCGGAGGCCCGCTCGTAAGAGTGAATGCGCTTCGACGAATTGGGTTCATCGGAACTCAACATGGAATTTCCCGCCCCCTCATGCGGCCCTCAAGATCACTGACGGCCCGCCGGCCGGTCTCCCGGCAGGTCCCCGGCGACGTGGCGCACGCCACACCCCGCCGCCCGACCCTGTGAGAGGTGCACCACGCGGCACGGGTGCGAACTCGCGTACTCTGACGGCTCACTCGCCCGTCGATGCCGGGCCCGCAGGGACGTTGGACAACGCCGTTCCCGCCGGTCCGCCGAGCGTGAGGGATGCGCCACTGGGAGGGACGTACATGTCAGGGACGACCACGGCCGGAACACAGCGGTCTGCGGGCGCCCCCGGGCACCGGCCGGGTGTGAAGGCCGCGAGGGACGCGAAAGCCGCGAGGAGCGTGAAGGCCGCGAAGAGCGGCCCCCGCAACCGGTGGGCCGTGCTGGTCGTCCTGTGCGTCAGCCTGCTGCTGGTCGCTCTCGACGCGACGATCCTGCACATCGCCGTCCCGGCCGTCTCCGAGGACCTGCGCCCCGGCGCGATGGAACTGCTCTGGATCGTCGACGCCTATCCGCTGGTCTGCGCCTCGCTGCTGATCCTCTTCGGCACGCTCGGCGACCGCGTCGGGCGCCGCCGCGTCCTGCTGCTCGGTTACGGACTCTTCGGCGGCGCGTCCGCGCTGGCCGCCTTCGCCGACGGCCCGCACGTCCTCATCGCGGCCCGCGCGCTGCTCGGCGTCGGCGGCGCGATGATCATGCCCGCGACGCTGTCGATCCTCCGCCAGGTCTTCCCCGACCGCAGCGAGCGCGCCGTCGCCATCGGCATCTGGACCGCGGTCGCGGCCATAGGCGCCGCCACCGGCCCGGTGCTCGGTGGCTTCCTCATCCAGCACTTCTGGTGGGGATCGGTCTTCCTCATCAACATCCCGCTGATGGCACTGATCCTGCCGGCCGGCCGCTGGCTGCTGCCGGAATCACGGGGGAGCGGCCAGGGCCCCTGGGACGTGCTCGGCGCGCTGATGGCGGCGGCCGGTGTGCTCGGCGTGGTCCTCGGCGTGAAGCGGGTCGGCGGCGGCGAGGGCATCGCCGACGCCAGGACGCTGCTGCCGCTGCTCGTCGGCTCCGCGCTGCTCGTCCTGTTCGTACGGCGGCAAAGGACGCGGAGTCAGCCGCTCGTCGACGTCACGATGTTCGCCAGGCCCGCCTTCTCCACGTCCGTCGGATGCATCGTCCTGGCGATGCTGGCGCTGGTCGGCCTGGAGCTGATCGCCGTCCAGTACCTCCAACTGGTGCTCGAACTGAGCCCGCTGGAGACCGGACTGCGGCTGCTGCCGCTGACCTTCGCCGCGATGGCGGCCGGTGCCACCGGTTCGTACACCCTCCAGCGCGTCGGCCCGCGCGTCATGGTCTCGTCCGGCTTCGTGCTGACCGCCGCGGCCGTGCTCGTACTGACCCTGATGGGGCAGCACGACCGGCCCTCGCTGCTGACCGCGGGATTCGTGCTGCTCGGCTTCGGGCTCCAGACCACGCTCTTCGGGGCGTACGAGTCGATGCTGAGCGAGGCCCCGGCCGAGCACGCGGGCGGCGCCGCCGCCATCGGCGAGACCTCCTACCAGCTCGGCGCCGGCATGGGCATCGCCCTGCTCGGCAGCGTCATGAACGCCGCGTACGCCCCCGGAGTCGCCGCGATCCCCGGGGTCTCCACGGCGGACAGCGCGGGCGCGGCGAACTCGCTCGGCGAGGCGTACACGGTCGCGTCCCAGATCGGCGGGCCGGCCGGGGAGGCGCTGCGCTCCACCGCGCGGCACGCCTTTGTGCACGGCCTGCACGTGACGCTCTTCGTCAGCGCCGGGCTGCTGCTGCTCGGCGCGCTGGCGGCGCTGAGACTGCCGCGGCTGATGGACTGCGGTGCGCGGGACGAGGAGAAGGAGCCTGTGCGCGAGCCTTCGCCGCAGGTGAAGGTCCCGGCATGCCGGGAGCACGCCGAGCGGGCCGGGTCTGGACGGGCCGCGCGCTGAACCCGTAACGTCGGCCGCGAGCAGTAACTACCACTGCTAGTTTACGCGTCACAGTGAGCCAGTAGCCGCCGGAGGGCCAGGAATGTCCGTCACTTCGAAACTTCAGCAGCTTCCGCCGTTCGACCCCAGCGACCCGATCGGCATCGACGATCTGCTGGCCCCCGAAGATCTCGCGATCCGCGAGACCGTACGCACCTGGGCCGCCGACCGCATCCTGCCGCACATCGCCGACTGGTACGAGCGCGGCGAACTCCCCGGCATCCGCGAACTGGCCCGCGAGCTCGGCTCGATCGGCGCGCTGGGCATGTCCCTGGAGGGCTACGGCTGCGCGGGCGCCTCCGCCGTCCAGTACGGCCTGGCCTGCCTGGAGCTGGAGGCAGCCGACTCCGGCATCCGCTCGCTGGTCTCCGTACAGGGCTCGCTCGCCATGTACGCGATCCACCGCTTCGGCTCCCAGGAGCAGAAGCAGCGGTGGCTGCCCGGCATGGCCGCGGGCGAGATCATCGGCTGCTTCGGCCTGACCGAGCCCGACCACGGCTCCGACCCGGCCGGGATGCGGACGTACGCCAAGAAGGACGGCACCGACTGGGTGCTGACGGGCCGCAAGATGTGGATCACGAACGGGTCGGTGGCGGGGGTCGCCGTCGTCTGGGCGCAGACGGACGACGGGAGCGGTGCTATTCGCGGGTTCGTCGTGCCGACCGACGCTCCCGGCTTCTCGGCGCCCGAGATCAAGCACAAGTGGTCCCTGCGCGCCTCGGTCACCAGCGAGCTGGTCATGGACGAGGTACGGCTGCCGGCCGACGCCGTACTGCCGGACGTCACGGGGCTCAAGGGGCCGCTGAGCTGCCTGAGTCACGCGCGGTACGGAATCGTGTGGGGCGCGATGGGCGCCGCCCGCGCCAGCTTCGAGGCCGCGGTCGACTACGCGAAGACGCGCGAGCAGTTCGGCAAGCCGATCGGCGGCTTCCAGCTCACCCAGGCCAAGCTCGCCGACATGGCGGTCGAACTCCACAAGGGCATCCTGCTCGCCCACCACCTGGGGCAGCGCATGGACGCGGGGCGGCTGCGGCCCGAGCAGGTCAGCTTCGGCAAGCTCAACAACGTGCGGGAGGCGATCGAGATCTGCCGCACGAGCAGGACGATTCTCGGCGCGAACGGGATCTCGCTGGAGTACCCGGTGATGCGGCACGCGACGAACCTCGAATCGGTGCTCACTTACGAGGGCACCGTCGAAATGCATCAGCTCGTACTGGGCAAGGCGCTCACCGGCCTGGATGCCTTCCGGTGAGCGGCCCCGCCCATTAGCTCTGGTTGAAGAAGCCGTGCGTGTCGCGGCCCGCGGCCTCACCGCTGACGACCTCGGTGTCGGCCGGGCTCAGCAGGAAGACCCGGTTCGCGACGCGCTCGATCGATCCGCGCAGGCCGAAGGTCAGGCCGGCGGCGAAGTCGACGATGCGCTTGGCGTCGGAGGGCTCCATGGACGTGAGGTTCATGATGACCGGGACGCCGTCCCGGAACAGCTCGCCGATGCCACGCGCGTCCCGGAACCCGTCCGGGGTGACCGTGGCGATTCTGGGGCTCTTGTCGTCGGCGGACTCGGAGACCGCCTTGACCCGCGGGTCCGTGACCCAGGGCTCGGCGCTCTCGTTGCTTCCCTCGGCGTACTCGTCGTCGTAGTAGCGGTCGTCGTCGCTGTCCTCGACGAGCCCGAGCCAGGCACTGGCCTTGCGCACCGATCCCATGGGACGCCTCCTTTCACCGCGGTCGGTCTGTGTACCGCTCCCCCTATCGTCGTCCATCATGCGGATTACGCGCCAAGTGGATAGCCACCGCGCAGGCGATTCGTGACGGTACTGGTGCAGAACTTGTGGCGATTCGTCAAGGTTCCTACTGCATCAGGCTGCTGACAGAGTGAAAAATACGACCGTCGGGCCACACGGGTGATGAGGGGGACGGACGGGTGAACACGAGGTCGCTGAAACCGTCTCGATACGATGCGGGCCGCACCGTCTCACGACTCCTGGGGGAGCGCCTTGTTCGGCATAGTCAGGCCTTGCAGTCATCGGCTCTCGGAGGGGCTCAGGACCGAGTGGATGGCCCATCTGTGCGGGCTCTGCCTGGCACTTCGCGGTGACCACGGGCAGCTCGCGAGGGTCGTCACCAACTACGACGGGCTGATCGTCTCGGTTCTGACGGAGGCTCAGTCCGAGCGCGCGACGGGATGGCGCCGCACCGCCGGCCCCTGTCCCCTGCGCGCGATGCGGACCGCGCCCGTGGCCCAGGGCGAGGGAGCCAGGTTCGCGGCCGCCGTCTCGCTGGTCCTGGCCTCGGCGAAGGTGCGGGACCACGTCGCCGACCGGGACGGGGTGTTGGCCCGCAGGCCGGTGGCCGCGGCCGCCCGGCGGGTCGCCGCGAGCTGGGACAGGGCGGGAGCGCGTACGGGCGCCTCGCTGGGCTTCGACACCGGCCTGCTGGTCGACGCGGTGGACCGGCAGGCAGGGATCGAGGCGCTGGCGGGGCCCGGCACCTCCGTCCTCACGGTCACCGAACCGGCCGAGACGGCGACCGCGGCGGCCTTCGCGCACACCGCCGTACTCGCGGGCAGGCCGCGGAACGCGGCGCCGCTCGCGGAGGCGGGCCGCCTCTTCGGGCGGCTCGCGCATCTGCTGGACGCCGTGGAGGACCTGGAAGCTGACGCGGCGTCGGGTAAGTGGAACCCCCTGACGGCGACCGGTACCGGCCTCGCGGAGGCGCGGCGGCTGTGCGACGACGCGGTGCACGGCGTACGGCTGGCGCTGCGCGACGCGGAATTCACCGATGCCAGGCTGGCGCACGTACTGCTGGCGCACGAGCTCGGCCGGTCCGTGGACCGGGCGTTCGGGACGGCGGGCTGCGGTCACCAGGGGCAGGTGCGGGCGTACGGGCCGACGCCGCCCGTGTCAGGGGGTGGCGGGGGCGGAGCGTACGGCTCGGGCAACCCCTACGGGGGCGGTGGGCCCGGGGTTCCGGGTGGCGGTCCCGGCGGTCCTGGTGGCCCCGGTGGGATGCCGCCCGGTTTCACGGGCGAGCCGCGCAGGCCCGGCAAGCGGGGCTTCTGGGCCGGGTGCGCCGTCGCGGTGGGGCTGTGCTGCACGTGCAAGTGGTGTTGCGCCGCGGAGTACGAAGGGCCCTGGTCGCGGAAGAAGCGCGAGGGCTGCTGCCACAAGTGCGACTGCGAGAACTGGGTCTGCCACTGCAACTGCGGCTGCTGCGACTGATGAGGTGGGCGGCGTCCCCGGCTCCCCGTCCCCGCAGCGCCCGTGTGGAAGGGTGCGCGTATGAGCACAGACCCTCAGCAGGACTGGAAGCACTGGCACCAGCAGCGCATCGAGACGGTCTCCGCGCCGTACGGGCCGCTCTCGCTCACCGGCACCCACTGGCTCTCCGACTACCCGGAAGGCCGGATTCCGGACGTGCTGGGGCAGTGGACGGCCGACGGCGACGAGGTGGTCCTGACGGCCTCGCCCGAGGACGGGATCACTGTCGACGGGGAGCCCCTGACCGGCGAGGTCCGGCTGACCGCGGACACCGGACGCATCCCGGAGTCCCGCGTCGAGGCCGCCGGGCGGCGGCTGGTCGTGCTGCGCCGCGAAGGACTGTGGGCGATCCGGGTCTTCGACCCCGAGTCCCCGGCGCGGCGTGCTTTCGCGGGCATGGAAGTGACGCCGTACGACCCGAAGTGGGCGCTGCCGGGCCGGTTCCGCCCGTACGCCGAAGGGCGCACCACCCTCCAGATCGAGAACGCGGACGGCCGCGAGCGCGGGCTCGGTCTCGCCGGGGAGATCGCCTTCGACATCGACGGCACCGAGCACACGCTCCAGGTCGCCGTCGAGGACGACGGCTCGCTCTGGGCCGTCTTCGCCGACGCGACCAGTGGGGACAGCTCGTACCGCTTCCGCTTCCTGCGGCCGCCCGCGCCCGCGCCCGACGGCACGGTGACCGTCGACTTCAACCGGGCCCTGCTGCCGCCGTGCGCCTTCGCCGACCACTTCATCTGCCCCTTCCCGCCGCCGGGCAACACCCTGTCGGTCCCGGTACCGGCGGGGGAACGGAACCGGATCGACCGCTGACCCGTCCCAGTGCCGGAGCGGCGCCCCAACGCGTGCCGCACAGCCCCGTCGGCCCCAGCGCTGCCGGGGCCGCCTTCGGTGCCGGGGTCCGAGCGCGGCCGAAAGGCGCCCTTGCGCGGGCAGTTGGCGCCCCGAATACTCCCGAGGAGCGCTTGTCAGGGGCACAACCTGTTCGAAATTCGGACAGGTGAACTGACTGCGCCTCACGGGCCTGTCTCACCCCACGAACGGGCCCCCTACTTCCCCCTGGGAGGAACGAAACGTGAGGATCAAGCGCACCACCCCCCGCAGCGGTATAGCGAGACGATCCCGCCTGATCGCCGTCACGGCAGGTCTCGTCGCCACGGCCGCACTCACCGTACCGAGCGCCAGCGCCGACACGGCCAGTACGTACAGCGCCAACCAGCTCACCTCCGCGAGTGACGCGGTCCTCGAGGCCGATGTCGCCGGCACCGCCTGGCACATCGACAAGGCGAAGAACGCCCTGGTCGTCACGGCCGACAGCACTGTCTCCGCCGCCGAGATCGCCAAGATCAAGCGAGAAGCCGGTACGAACGCAGGCGCCATCCGCGTCGAGCGCACCCCCGGCAAGCTCTCCAAGCTGCTCTCCGGCGGCGACGCGATCTACGCCACCAGCTGGCGCTGCTCGGCGGGCTTCAACGTCCGCGACAGCGCGGGTACGTACTTCTTCGTGACCGCCGGCCACTGCACGGACGGCAACCCGCCCTGGTACACCAACTCCTCCCGTACCACGAGCATCGGCCCGACGGCCGGATCCAGCTTCCCGGGCAACGACTACGGCCTCGTGCGGTACGCGAACACCTCGCTCTCGCACCCCGGCACCGTCGGCAACCAGGACATCACCAGCGCGGCCAACGCCACCGTCGGCATGTCCGTCACCCGTCGCGGCTCCACCACCGGCACCCACAGCGGTTCCGTCACCGGCCTCAACGCCACGGTGAACTACGGCGGCGGCGACGTCGTCTACGGCATGATCCGCACCAACGTCTGCGCCGAGCCCGGCGACAGCGGCGGCCCGCTCTACTCCGGCACCCGCGCCATCGGTCTGACCTCGGGCGGCAGCGGCAACTGCTCCTCCGGTGGTACGACCTTCTTCCAGCCGGTCACCGAAGCGCTGAGCGCGTACGGCGTCAGCGTGTACTAAGAGGGCCCGGTCCCTAAGTCCGCAGCCAGCAGCACATGAGTCCCCGCCCGGTCGACCGGGCGGGGACTCGTCGTCGTGTCGGAACGCACCCTCGCGGCGGGCGAGTTGACCGCAGTCCGCGTCCGCGCCGCCGGAATCCCGTCCGGAGGGGCGAGTACCGGACAGGACTAGTCCTCACGCGCTGCTGCCCGAGTGGTCGCACGCGGTGTTCGCGAACGTGACGGGTACAGGCGGTGCCCGGCATGTAAAGACCTGGGGGGCGCGCGGAGGTTGTCGTGTGCGCGTCCTGAAGTCGACCTTGTGTGCTACCGATCAGCCTCGGAATAGTGGGTGTACTCGGACCTGCCCCCCACATTGCAGGGCCGAACCCCCCACAGGAGGTCATTACGTGAAGCACCGACGCATAGCCAAGCGCCGTGTGGCAATTGCGGGAGCAGGTATCGCAGCCCTGGTGGCAGCGGGAGTTACGTTGCAGACTGCGAACGCCAGCGAGGAACCCCCTCAGTACACCGTCAAGACGCTGTCGGCGACGGGGGCCGGAAAGCTGGCCTCGGACCTCAGCTCGGCCCTGGGCGCCGACGCGGCCGGTGCGTACTACGACAGCAAGTCCAAGGCGCTCGTGGTCAACGTCGTGGACGAGGCGGCGGCTCAGGGCGTACGGAAGGCGGGCGGCAAGGCCAAAATCGTCGAGAACTCCCTCGCCGAACTGAAGGCCGTACGGAGCACCCTCACCGACAAGGCCACCATCCCCGGCACCGCATGGGCCACCGACCCGGTCACCAACAAGGTCGTCGTGACGGCCGACCGTACGGTCAAGGGCGACGCCTGGGCGAAGCTGGAGAAGGTCGTCGGCGCGCTCGGCCAGAAGGCCGAACTGAAGAAGTCGGCCGGGGAGTTCAAGCCGCTCATCGCGGGCGGCGACGCGATTCTCAGTGGCGGCGGGCGGTGTTCGCTCGGCTTCAACGTCATCAAGGACGGCGTCCCGCACTTCATCACGGCGGGGCACTGCGGTCAGGCCGGCAGCCAGTGGACCGACTCCACGGGCGGCGCGCTCGGCACGATGGCCGCCTCGACGTTCCCCGGCAACGACTTCGCGCTTGTGAAGTACGACGACGGGGTCGAGCACCCGAGCGAGGTCAACCTCTACAACGGCAGTACGCAGCCGATCACCAAGGCGGGCGAGGCGACCGTCGGTATGGCGGTGACCCGCAGTGGCTCTACGACGCAGGTGCACGACGGTGAGGTCACCGCGCTCGACGCGACCGTGAACTACGGCAACGGTGACATCGTGAACGGGCTCATCCAGACCACGGTCTGCGCCGAGCCCGGTGACAGTGGTGGCTCGCTCTTCGCGGGCGACACGGCGATCGGGCTCACCTCGGGCGGCAGCGGCGACTGCACGTCGGGCGGCGAGACGTTCTTCCAGCCGGTGCCGGCGGCGCTGGCGGCGCTGGGAGCGGAGATCGGCTGAGTGGCCGGTCCTGGCCGGTCCTGGCCGGCCGGCTGACCGGAGGCCCCGTCGGGTGCGCGCGCGTGCGTGCCGGACGGGGCCTCTTTCCTTCACCGGACGGGCTGGATCGCGCCCAGCGGTCGCCTAGGCCCCGACCGGGTGCGAATCGGAGTTGGGCGGCCTGCGCAGTGAGGCCATCGCCAGGGTGATCGCGCTGCCCGCGACCGCCCACCCGGCGAGGACGATGAACGGTCCGAAGACCGCGTTCCCCTCGAAGTACGCGATCGAGCGCGCCACCCACGTGCCCGCCCCCGGCGGCAGGGCAGGGCCGATCGCCTCCCAGAACGGCGGCAGCATCGGCAGCGGGAACGCGCCGCCCGCGCTCGGATTGCCCGCGATCACCACGAGCAGGACCGCCAGGCCGATGCCCACGATTCCGGTGAGCGCCTGGAGCGCGAGCGTGATCGCGCCGACGGCGAAAACCACCAGGGCGCCGAGGCCCCACAGGGCCATGACACTGCCGGGCAGGGCGCCGAGAATCGGGCCGACGATGATCGCGCCGCCGATGCCGCCCGCGATCGAGTAGAGCGCCATGACGCCGAGCCTGATCACGGCGCGCTGTCCGTTGGCGGGCCGGGACCCCGCGCTGATCGCCAGGATCGACGCGCAGAGGTAGCCGCCGACGCACCACCCCACGACCAGGTAGAAGGCGGAGAGCCCGTCGAAGTCCTGGGCGGAGGCCGGGGCCACGTCCACCGTCCGCACCTCCCGCTGCTGGGCCGCCTCGACCCTGGTGGCGAGCGTGGTCAGGGCCGAGGACAGCACGGTGCCGCCGCCGGAGGCGACCAGCAGGGTGTCGGTCTTCGAGGCCGGGTCGACGATCAGGGCGCCGTCGATGTCCCGGTTCATGATCTGCCGGCGCGCGGTGGCCTCGTCCGCGACCGTACGGGGATCCAGCGGTGTGCCGGGCAGGGCGCCGAGCCGGTCCACGAGCTGCCCGGCCGACTGTTCGGGCGCGACGACGGCGAAGGGAACGTCCTTCGGCTTCGGATTGTGCAGTGCTCCCACGTACGACGCGATGAACAGGAGCTGCAGCGCCAGCACACCGATGACGAGCAGCGCGGCCCGTGGCGTGACGGCGTTCTTCACCTCGTCGAGGAAAGTCATGCCCCCACGCTCGGCGGCCTCCGGAGTTCGCGCAGGTGGGGCCGGTCCGAATGGCTGAGGACACGGCTATCGCACGCACGTTCGAAACTTGGTCTATGGTGGAGATGGGGGAGGTGAGACAGGATTGATTCAGGGGATTCACGGGATTCAGGAGGTGCGATGCCCGCGTTCACGCACCTGCACACCGTTTCCGGGTTCTCCCTGCGCTACGGCGCCTCCCACCCCGAGCGGCTGGCCGGGCGAGCCGCCGAACACGGCATGGACGCCCTCGCCCTCACCGACCGGGACACCGTCGCCGGCACGGTCCGCTTCGCCAAGGCCTGCGCGAAGGCGGGCATACGGCCGCTCTTCGGCGCGGAGCTGGCGCTGGGGCCGGCCGACCGTACCCGCGAAGAAGGACGTACGCAGCGGCAGCGCACACCGGTACGCGGCGGAGCCTTCGTCGACGAGTCCGCACCCCGCGCCACCTTCCTCGCCCGGGACGGCGCCGCCGGCTGGGCGGACCTCTGCCGGCTGATCAGCGCCGCCCACGAGGCCGGCGGGCGTAACCCCGTCCTGGAGTGGGAGCGCAATCACGGCGACGGCCTCACCGTGCTGCTCGGCCCCGGCTCCGACGTCGGCCGGGCGCTGGCCGCCGGACGCCCCGACCGGGCCGCCACCCTGCTCGCGCCCTGGCGGGAGATCTACGGCGACGCCCTGCGCCTCGAAGTCGTCCACCACGGCCGTACGGGCACGGGTCCCGGCTCGCTGCGACTGGCCGCCCGCACCCTCGGCCTCGCCGCCGAACAGGGCGTGGCTCCCGTACTCACCAACGCCGTCCGGTACGCCGACCCGGGTCTCGGGCCGGTCGCCGACGTGCTCGACGCGGCCCGCAGACTCGTACCCATCGACCCGCGCGGGCCCCTCGACAGCGGCGAGCGCTCGCTCAAGAGCGCGGCTGAGATGGCGTACATCGCCGACCTGGTCGCCGAGGCCGCCGGGTACCGCCAGGATGCCGCCCGCCGGCTGCTGACCCTGACCGAGGAGACCGCCGCGGCCTGCCGCGTCGACCCCGAGGACGACCTGGGGCTCGGCACCGTCCACTTCCCCGAACCGCACCTCGTCGGCGCGGGGCGGCGCACCGCGCAGCGCGTGCTGGAGTCGCGGGCCGCCGCGGGCATGGTGCTGCGCGGTTACGACCGCGGGCCGCGGGCCCGTGCGTACTGGCAGCGGATGCACCACGAGCTGGACATCATCGCCCACCACGGCTTCGCCTCCTACTTCCTCACCGTGGCCGGGGTCGTCGACGACGTGAAGAACATGGGCGTCAGGGTCGCCGCACGCGGCTCCGGCGCCGGCTCCCTCGTCAACCACCTCATCGGCATCGCGCACGCCGATCCCGTCGAACACGGCCTGCTGATGGAGCGCTTCCTGTCCAAACGGCGGTCCGCGCTGCCCGACATCGACATCGACGTCGAGTCCGCCCGCCGCCTGGAGGTCTACCGCGCGATCATCGGCCGCTTCGGCGCCGAGCGGGTCGCGACCGTCGCCATGCCCGAGACGTACCGGGTGCGGCACGCCGTACGGGACGTGGGCGCCGCACTCTCCATGGACCCCGCCGAGGTGGACCGTATCGCCAAGGCGTTCCCCCACATCCGGGCCCGCGACGCCCGCGCCGCCATGGAGGAACTGCCCGAACTGCGCGAGGTCGCCGCCGAGCAGGACCGGCACGGGAGGATGTGGGAGCTCGTCGAGGCGCTGGACGCGCTGCCGCGCGGGATCGCCATGCACCCGTGCGGGGTGCTGCTCTCCGACGCCTCGCTGCTGCGCCGTACGCCTGTCATGCCCACCAGCGGCGAGGGTTTCCCCATGTCGCAGTTCGACAAGGACGACGTGGAGGAACTCGGGCTGCTCAAGCTCGACGTGCTCGGCGTACGGATGCAGTCGGCCATGGCGCACGCGGTCGCGGAACTGCGGCGGGCGGCGGACGTGACGCTCGACCTCGACGACCCGCGGCAGGTGCCGCAGGGCGACCCGGCGACGTACGAACTGATCCGCTCGACCGAGACGCTCGGCTGCTTCCAGATCGAGTCGCCGGGCCAGCGCGATCTGGTCGGCAGACTCCAGCCCGCGACCTTCGGTGATCTGGTCGTCGACATCTCGCTGTTCAGGCCGGGGCCCGTCGCCGCCGACATGGTGCGGCCCTTCATCGAGGCCAGGCACGGGCGCGCGCCCGCCCGTTACCCGCATCCGGACCTGGAGGAGGCGCTGCGGGAGACGTACGGCGTGGTTGTCTTCCACGAGCAGATCATCGAGATCCTGCGGATCATGACCGGCTGCGACCGGGGCGAGGCGGACCAGATGCGGCGCGGGCTCTCCGACCGGGAACTCCAGGCGCAGATCCGGGCGTGGTTCGCGGAACGGACGCGGCAGCGCGGTTACTCGCCCGAAGTGACCGCCCGTACCTGGGAGATCGTCGAGGCGTTCGGGTCGTACGGCTTCTGCAAGGCGCACGCGGTCGCCTTCGCCGTGCCGACGTACCAGTCGGCGTGGCTGAAGGCTCATCACCCCGCGGCCTTCTACGCCGGACTGCTCACGCACGACCCCGGCATGTACCCGAAGCGGCTGCTGCTCGCGGACGCGCGGCGGCGCGGCGTGCCCGTGCTGCCGCTGGACGTGAACCGGTCGGCGGCCGCTCATCAGATCGAACTGGTGTCTGGCGGAAAGGGGATGAAGGGCGTCAAAGAGGTGTGGGGGATCCGCCTCGGGCTCGCGGACGTCTACGGCATCAGCGAGGCCGAAACCGCACGGATCGTGGCGGGCCGGCCCTACTCCTCGCTGCTCGACCTGTGGCAGCGGGCCCACCCGAGCCGGCCCGTGGCCGAACGGCTCGCGCAGGTGGGCGCGCTGGACGCGTTCGGCGCCAACCGCCGAGACCTGCTGCTCCACCTGTCCGAACTCCGCGCGGCGCAGCGGACTTCCGGCGTGTCCGGCGGACAGCTCTCCCTCGGCGAGGGGCAGCGGGCGGCCCCGGCCGGGCTCCCGGACCTCAGCGAAACGGAGCGGCTCAGCGCCGAGCTCGGCGTCCTCGGCATGGACGCCTCCCGCCACCTGATGACCGACCACTACACCTTCCTCAAGGAGCTGGGCGCGACCTCCGCCAAGCGGCTGCGGATGGCCGAACACGGGCAGACCGTCCTGGTCGCGGGCGCCAAGGCCGCCACCCAGACGCCACCGGTCCGCTCGGGGCGACGGGTCATCTTCACGACCCTCGACGACGGTACGGGCCTGGTCGACCTCGCCTTCTTCGACGACAGCCACGCGGCGTGCGCGCACACCGTCTTCCACTCCTGGCTGCTGCTCGTACGCGGAGTGGTGCAGCGGCGCGGGCCGCGCAGCCTCAGCGTGGTCGGGTCGGCGGCCTGGAACCTCGCGGAACTCGTGGAACTGCGGCGTACGGGCGGACTCGACGCGGTCGCGGAGCGGCTGGCGGCACCGGCTCCCGTCCCCGCCCCGGCCCCGGCCTCGGCTTCGGCCTCGGCCTCGGCTTCGGCCTCGGCTTCGGCTTCGGCTTCGGCCTCGGCGGAGGAGGCGGCGGACGAAGGGTCCGCAGGCGACGGCCGGCGCATCCACCTCCCCACCGGCTACGAGATGAACCCCTGGGCGGACCTCCAGCCCGCGGGCGAAGGCGTACCGACCGGCCGCAAGCTGTGGCATTCGAGCCCGGGGAGCGCGGGATGATCCTTTACGTACGCTTCCACACCGCGGGGACCGAGCTGCCCGAGGCCGCGCTCCCCACCCTGCTCGGACTGATCGAGGACATCACCCCCGTCGTCCAGGCGCTCCCGCCCGACGGCGCGCTCGTCGATGTCCGGGGCGCCGAGCGGTACTTCGGGCAGGACGCGGCCGGGCTCGCCGCCCTGCTGCGGGTACGCACCCTCGCGCACTGCGGCGCCGACTGCACGATCGGCGTGGGCGCCAACCCCATGCTGGCCAGGACCGCCGCGCAGGACGCGCCGCCGGGGAAGACCCTGGCCGTACCCGGTGACCCGGAAGCCATCGCCGCGTACCTCGGCCGCAAACCGGTCGCCTCGCTGCACGGCGTCGGTCCCGCGACCGCCCGCGCCCTCTGCGCGTACGGCCTCGACACCGTCGGCAAGGTCGCCGCCGCGCCGCTCGCCGCCCTCCAGCGGATCGTCGGCGCGCGAGTGGGGCGCGAACTCCAGGAGAGGGCGCGCGGCATCGACCGTACGCCGGTCGTCCCGAACGCCGCCTCCCGCTCACTCGCCGCCGAACGGCGCTTCGACCGCGACGAACTGGACCCGGTCCGCCACCGCCGCGCCCTGCTCTCGCTCTCGGAGGAGGTGGGGGTCAGGCTGCGCGGCGAGGGACAGGTGTGCCGCTCGCTGGCCCTCACGGTGCGCTACGCCGACCGGTCCACCACCACCCGCACCCGGACCATGGCGGAGCCGACGGCCCACTCGGCCGCGCTGACCGCCACGGCGTACGGGCTCTACGCGTCGCTCGGCCTGCAACGGGCCAGGGTGCGCGCCGTCGCCCTGCGCGCGGAGGGGCTGACTCCGGCGGAACAGGCCGCGCACCAGCTGACGTTCGACCCGGCGGACGACAAGGCGCGCCGGATCGAGGCGGTGGCGGACCGGGCGCGGGCGAGGTTCGGTCCGGGGGCGGTCGTACCGGGGTCGCTGGCGGCTTGACGGATCCCCCGTCGGACAGCCCCACCCCCCTGACTGACTCTTCGTCAATTTTTGCCGACGAGTCACTTCACTCTTCACCTACTCGCGCGTAATTTAGCGGCAGCACGGCATCTGTGTGATCCGGATCACGCCGCCATTTCCCCTTGAGCCGCAAGGAGATCACCCGATGCTGCCCTGGAAGCGCGCCCTCAGACCGGCCGCCGCCCTGCTCCTGGCCCTCGCCGCCACCCTCACCCCCGCCGCCACGGCGAACGCCACCACCCCGGCCCCCACCAGCGGGTGGAACGACTACTCCTGCAAGCCGTCCGCCGCCCACCCCCGCCCGGTCGTCCTCGTCCACGGCACCTTCGGGAACTCCGTCGACAACTGGCTCGGCCTCGCCCCGTACCTGGTCAAGCGGGGCTACTGCGTCTTCTCCCTCGACTACGGGCAACTCCCCGACGTGCCATTCTTCCACGGCCTCGGCCCGATCGACAAGTCGGCTCAGCAGCTCGACACCTTCGTCGACGACGTGCTCGCCACCACCGGCGCCCCCGAGGCCGATCTCGTGGGCCACTCCCAGGGCGGCATGATGCCGCGTCACTACCTCAAGTTCCTCGGCGGAGCCGACGAGGTGAACGCCCTGATCGGCATCGCACCCGACAATCACGGCACGACGCTGCTGGGGCTGACGAAACTCCTGCCCCACTTCCCCGGCGTCGGCGACCTGCTGACCACCAAGACCCCGTCCCTCGCCGACCAGATCGCCGGGTCCGCCTTTCTGACCAGGCTCAACGAGGGCGGCGACACCGTTCCCGGGGTCCGCTACACGGTCATCGCCACCCGGTACGACCAGGTGGTCACGCCGTACCGCTCGCAGTTCCTCGACGGTCCCGGCGTGCGGAATGTCCTGCTCCAGGAGCTGTGCCCCGTTGACCTCTCGGAGCATGTGGCGATAGGCCTGATCGACCGGATCGCGTTCCATGAGGTGGCCAACGCCCTCGACCCGGGCCGGGCCACCCCGACCACCTGCGCGTCAGCCACCGGCTGACCGCGGGGAAAGGTGACCGATGACGTCGACGACCCCGATGAAGTTCAGCTACGTGATGCTCCCCGACTACCCGCTCCAGGAGTCCCTGGCCTCGATCAGGCTCGCCGACGAGCTGGGATTCCACGCCTGTTACGCCGCCGACGAGACCTGGCACAAGGACATGTGGCTGCTCTTCGCCGCCGCGGCCGGCAGACCAGCCGCATACGCTTCGGCCCGAGCCTGTCCTCCGTCGTCCTGCGCGAGCCCACCCTGATCGCCCAGGCCCTGGCCACGCTCGACGAGTTATCGGGCGGGCGGCGATCTGCGCGATCACGGACCACAACCTCGTGAAGGCGTTCACGGGGCGGGAGCTGGACGGCATCGCGGACGTGGACACTCAACTGCGGCTCATCCACGAACGGATCATGCCCGCCTGGGCGTGAAATGGGCTGCCGCCCCCACCTGGGAAACAAGGTGGGGGCGGCAGCGGTCATACGGGCCCGGTCAGCGGCGGGCGGCCTTGCGGCGGACCGAGCCGAACAGCACCGCGGCACCGATGGCGAGCGCGGTGGCGCCGCCGATCGCGATGTACGTCGTGGCGCTGTCGCCACCGGTCTCGGCAAGGTTCTCGCCGGCGGCGGCAGCGGTGGTCGGCTGCCCGGCGTCGCCGTTCGCCTCCGGCGCGTTGGCGGGGAACTCCTCGGCGGCCGGAGGGTCGGCCTGCTGCCCGGCGTCGTCCTGGCTGGTGGCCGGGGCCGTCACCTCGGCGCCGGTCTTGTTGTCGTTGTCACCGTGCCCGTTGTGCTCCACGGACGACTCGTCGGCGCCGTCCGCGATGTCCTCCTTGGTGGGCGCGGACGCGACCGGTGCCGGGGCCGTGCCCGAGCCGCCGGTGTCCTTGCCGAAGACCACGTCGGAGCAGGTGTAGAAGGCCTCGGGGCTGTCCGAGCGCTGCCAGACGCTGTAGACGAGGTGACGGCCCGACTTGTTGGGGACGCTGCCCTCGAAGACGTAGTCGCCGTTCTCCATCTTCGGGTCCGTGACGTCGGCGAACGGCTTGGCCTCCAGGTCGGACCACTTCAGTGGCTTCGTCGGGTCGTAGCCGTCCTTGGTGATGTACAGCTCGAACGACCCCTTGTGCGGGGCGGTGCCCTTGTAGCGGAAGGTGTGCTTGCCGGCGGCGAGCTTCGACGACGGCCAGTCGGCGCGCGGCAGGTCCAGGCCCTTGTACTTGTCGTTGCCGGCGCTGCACAGCTTGCCGTCCGGGATCAGCTGCTTGTGCTTCCCGGCGGCGTTCGCGATGTTGACCGCGTTCCAGTCGTAAAGAGCCTGCACACCGCCGGCCGCGACGGCCGCCTTGCACGCCGCCGAGTCGGGGCTCTCCGGGCCCTCCGCATAACAGGCCGACACGCGGGAGACCGGGTCCGTCATCGAACCGTGGGCCAAAGCCGGAGCGGCGGACAGGGCGGTCAGTGCGAGTGGCGCGATGCTGAGGGTGGCGATGGAGGCTGCGGTACGACGGCGACGAGCGGTCATCGGGACGTTCTCCTTGCGATGGGGGAGCGTGTGGGAGTACGGGGGCGGAGATCGAGTCCGGCGGCGCAGCCCCCCGAAACCAGCGGCGCCGACGGACTGAACCCCACCCCGGCGATCAGCACGCTAGCCCCGACAACCGGCGAAACCCGCTGCTGACGGCGGTGCGCGGCGATCTTTATGGTGGCTTTAAGGCGAGACTAAGAAGAGGCTCAGGAAGACGCGGCAACAAGAGGGCAAGTCCCTCCCGAGCCGCCCTTCTTTGCGCGCCACCCTTCGCCACGCGTCGCCCCACTTACGCGCCACCCCGACATCGTTCTGACCTGCGGAAAATCGCGAAGAGGCGCGAAATTCGCTACGCGTCGCCATGGGGGCGCAGTGGGCTCGCGCCACCCAGTGACCTGGGAAAACGCGACCGGCGCCACCCAGGCGCCGCTCAGCCCATCTGTAAGGTTGAGCGCAACGGCAAGCACCAGTTGCTGAACGACTCCGCGACCGGGCCGCCCGGAGTCTCCGAAGCTCCCGCGTGCACAAAGGCCCGACTCCGGCGGTATCCGGAATCGGGCCTCGCGCGCGGGGACCGTGAGCCCGGCCGACTAACAGGGATGCTGTTGGTGAATTCG